>JBGQGU010000191.1:0-6254 GCA_041497655.1 Gammaproteobacteria bacterium | reverse complement strand
GCCGGGATTGCCCGAAGTATTGATGTGCCATGATTCTTTAGGGGCTGCGCAGATGCTTCCGGCACCTTTGAGTACAACCAGACTATTGAAAATGTCTGCAAGTCTGATCGCAGCCCCTACGCGATCATCTTGTACTTCACGAGTGGTGGTGCCCAGCAGCCGCGCGGCTTCTGCAGGATGAGGAGTCAGCAACGAGGGTGCCTTGCGTGCCCGAAGTGTTTCAGCGAGCCGGGTGCCGGCGGCGATGAGGTTGAGCGCGTCGGCGTCGAGCACGAGCGGCAGCGGCGATTCGAGTGCCACGCCCAGGTAAAAAGCGGCATCGGGCATCTGGCCGAGACCGGGACCGATGGCGAGACAGGAGAGATGTCCGAGCTTCAGCACCTCATCCGCGCTCCGAATCATCAGCTCGGGCTGCTGGGCATCGACGAGGAGTTCGTTGCGCACGAGTGTCCCGATATACACCCGCCCCGTTCCTAATTTAAGCGCTGCTCGCGCAGCGAGCAGCGCTGCGCCGACCATTCCATGATCGCCACCGATGATGCCGACACTGCCGTAATCGCCCTTGTGGCTGTTGCGGGCGCGCGGCTGGAGCACCCCGTCCAGCACTTCGTGGCCGATCAGGAAACCCCGCGCAGGGCGCAGTTTCTGCGTGTCCAGCTCGAGCGCACGCAGGTGGATATCGCCGCAATGGTCGGGACCGTCGAGGGTGAGCAGTCCCGGCTTGAGCGCAATGAAGGTGACGGTATGGGTTGCGCGAATGGCGCAACCCATTACACGGCCCGTATCGGAATGCAACCCGCTGGGGAGATCGAGAGCGAGTACTGGTGCGCCGAGCCTGTTGATGATGTTGATCCACTCCACATAGCGCCCGCTGACATCACGTTCGAGCCCGATGCCGAAAATGCCGTCCACCACCAGCCCCCAGTCCTGCGCCTTGGGCAGCGCCCCCACGATGCTGCCGCCGGCGGCACGCCACGCCCGCAGCGCTCTCGACGCATCCGCCGAAAGCTTGCTTTCGTCGCCGGCAAAAACGACGGAGACATTGAAGTACCACTGCCTGAGATGGCGCGCCAGCACGAAGGCGTCGCCGCCGTTATTGCCGGGGCCGGCCAGCACCAGCACGGGTTTCCCCGTGCCGCCCGATACTTCTCGCGCGATCTCGGCCGCCGCCAATCCGGCTTTTTCCATGAGCTGCGGCGGCGATGGAGCCGCCGCAGTAGCGGCTTCGATGGCACGCACGTCCGCAGTGAGGCAAATCGGGGTGTTATGGGCGGCGAGAACCGACATAAGTGCCGGTAGTTTAACGTGAATCGCATCGCGCCTGCTGCGGTGAGAGGCGATTTAATATAAAATGCTTTTTTGGCGGCTCTTACTCGGCACATGTCGCAATTCCCAAGGCTGAGGGGAAGAAACGCCCTCTCGGCCTTCCGCTCAAGCAGGCTCCTCAGTTCCCTCCGCTCCAACGTTCCACGCGTTACTGCCGTTCACGCCGAATACTGGCACTTCGTCCAGCTCGCGCGCGCGCTTTCAGACGCGGAGGCGAGGCGCCTCGAGCGCATCCTGACCTATGGCCCGGCCGACGCGGCGGATGCGGCGCGCGGCGACCTCATGCTGGTCGTGCCGCGCATCGGCACCATTTCCCCCTGGTCGTCCAAGGCGACCGACATCGCGCGCCACTGCGGACTCGAGGCGGTCCAACGCATCGAGCGCGGCGTGGCCTATTTCATCGTGACCGCGAACGGTGACGCACTTTCCCCAGGCGAGCGAGCGGCACTCATGCCGCTGGTGCACGACCGGATGACCGAAACGGTCCTGGTTGCCTTCGATGACGCCGCGCGCTTGTTCGACCGCTTCGAGCCCAGGCCGCTCGCCACGGTGGATATCCTCAACGGCGGGCTGGCGGCGCTGGAACGGGCGAATCGGGACATGGGACTCGCGTTGTCGCGGGACGAGATCGAATACCTCGTAGAGCAGTTCACGCGCGTCGCCCGCAACCCGACCGACGTCGAGCTGATGATGTTCGCGCAGGCGAACTCCGAGCATTGCCGGCACAAGATCTTCAACGCGCATTGGGTCATCGACGGCAGGCCGGAAGCCGCCACGCTCTTCGGCATGGTCCGCACCACGCATGCGAAAAATCCCCGCGGCACCGTCGTCGCCTACGCGGACAACGCCGCCGTGATGGCGGGGGCAACCGTCGGCCGCTTCTACCCGCGGCAGGACGGCATCTATCGCACGACGGAAGAGCTTACGCACACCGTGATGAAGGTGGAGACGCACAACCATCCCACGGCGATTTCTCCTTTTCCCGGTGCCGCCACGGGGGCGGGCGGGGAAATCCGGGACGAAGGCGCCACCGGTTGCGGCGCCAGGCCCAAGGCGGGACTCACCGGGTTCACGGTATCGAACCTGCGCATACCCGGGTTCGAGCAGCCGTGGGAGCGCGACGATGGCGGGCGGCCGCGGCGCATCGCCTCCGCCCTGAGAATCATGCTCGAAGGCCCCATCGGCGGGGCGTCCTTCAACAACGAATTCGGCAGGCCCAACCTGGCCGGCTATTTCCGCACTCTGGAGCAGCGGGTCGCGGGCGAAGTGCGGGGCTATCACAAGCCGATCATGATCGCGGGCGGCATCGGCAATCTGGCCGCGCGCCATGCGCACAAGCGCGAGTTCGCGCCCGGCGCGGCCCTGATCCAGCTCGGCGGTCCCGGCATGCTGATCGGGCTCGGCGGTGGCGCCGCCTCCAGCATGGGCACCGGCACCAATCAGGAGGACCTCGATTTCGACTCGGTGCAGCGTGGCAACGCCGAGATCCAGCGCCGCGCGCAGGAAGTCATCGATCGCTGCTGGGCGCTGGGCGACGCCAATCCGATCCTGTCGATTCACGATGTGGGGGCCGGCGGGCTTTCCAACGCGCTGCCCGAACTGGTGCACTCGGCGAGCCGCGGCGGGCGTTTCGACCTGCGCAAGATCCCGAACGAAGAGCCCGGCATGTCGCCGCTGCAGATCTGGTGTAACGAGGCGCAGGAGCGCTACGTGCTGGCGATCGCCCCGGGGGACCTCGGGCGCTTCCAGGCGATCTGCGAGCGCGAGCGCTGCCCGTTCGCGGTGATCGGCGAGGCGAGCGCCGAGGGGCAACTGGTTGTCAGCGATGCCGTGTTCGGCAACCGGCCGGTGGACATGGAGCTCGCGGTGCTCCTCGGCAAGCCGCCCAGGATGACGCGCGACGTGACGCGCGAGAGGCGCGAGCTGCCCCCGTTCGAGACGGCGGGCATCGATCTGCGCGTGGCGGCCTACCGCGTGCTGCGGTTGCCAGCGGTGGCGGACAAGACCTTTCTCATCGCCATCGGGGACCGTACCGTCGGCGGGCTCACTGCGCGCGACCAGATGGTGGGGCCATGGCAGGTGCCGGTGGCGGACGTGGCGGTGTCGCTGATGGGCTTCGACACCCACCGCGGAGAAGCGTTTGCCATGGGCGAGCGCACCCAGCTCGCGCTGGTCAGTCCGGAAGCCTCCGGCCGCATGGCGGTGGGGGAGGCGATCACCAATATCGCCGCGGCGTCCATCGCCGACATCAGCGATATCAAGCTCTCCGCCAACTGGATGGCGGCGGCTGGACATCCCGGCGAGGACGCAGCGCTGTTCGACACCGTGCGCGCCGTGGCGCTCGACCTGTGCCCGCAGCTCGGGGTGAGCATTCCCGTCGGCAAGGACAGTCTTTCCATGAAGACGACGTGGGATGACAACGGCGTCCGCAAGGAAGTGACCGCGCCGCTCTCCCTCATCGTGTCCGCCTTCGCGCCGGTCGGCGACGTGCGCGGGACGCTCACACCGCAGTTGCGAACCGATTGCGGGGATACCGCCCTGCTGCTGATAGACCTGGGCGGTGGATTGTGTCGGATGGGTGGCTCAGCACTCGCCCAGGTCTATGAACAGATTGGGAATGCTGCACCTGACGTGGACGCGTCAACGCTCAAGGCGTTCTTCGGCGTGGTGCAGCAGCTCAGCCGTGACGGCAAGATACTTGCCTACCACGACCGGTCGGACGGAGGCCTCTTCGCCGCGGTGTGCGAGATGATGTTTGCCGGTCGAGTCGGGGTCATGCTCCAGCTCGACCAGGTGCTGGGTCACAAGTCCGCGGTCGATTTCCTGTTCAATGAAGAACTCGGCGCGGTGCTTCAGATACGGGTGGGCGATATCGCGGAGGTGAAACAGGCCCTTGCCGGTGCCGGGCTGGGTGAGCTCAGTCATGTCATCGGCGGCATCTCGCCTGAGCGGCGGCTGCGAATCCTGGCCGGCGGCAGGGCGCTCTTCGGCGACACGTTGGCCGACTTGCGGCGCGCCTGGTCCGAGACCACGTTCCACATGCAGAAGCTGCGCGACAATCCCGACTGCGCCCGGCAGGAATTCGAGCGCCTCTTCGACGAGGGCGACCCGGGCCTCCACGCCAGGCTGACCTTCGACCCGGGCGAGAACATCGCGGCGCCGTATTTGGGCCGCAGCGCCCGTCCGCGCATCGCCATCCTGCGCGAGCAGGGCGTGAACGGCCAGGTCGAGATGGCCGCCGCCTTCGACCGCGCCGGGTTTACGGCGGTCGACTTGCACATGAGCGACGTCATCGCCGGCCGCGCGAGCCTGAAGGACTACAGCGGATTCGCAGCTTGCGGCGGTTTTTCCTATGGCGATGTGCTGGGCGCCGGAGAGGGATGGGCCAAGTCCATCCTGTTCAATACCCGCGCACGCGATGAATTCGAGGCATTCTTCAGGCGGGCCGACACTTTCGCGCTCGGCGTGTGCAACGGCTGCCAGATGATGAGCAACCTCCACGAGCTGATCCCGGGAGCGGAGGCATGGCCGCATTTCGTGCGTAACCGGTCGGAGCAGTTCGAGGCGCGCTTCGTGATGCTGGAAGTGCAGCGCTCGCCTTCGCTCTTCTTCGACGGCATGGCGGGCAGCCGCATGCCGATCGCGGTCGCCCACGGCGAGGGTTACGCCGAATTCAGGGATGCCAGGGCGCGGGACGCCGCGCAGGCGCTGGTGGCGCTGCGCTTCGTCGACAACCGGGGCGCGCCGAGCGAGTCCTACCCCTGCAATCCGAACGGGTCGCCCGGCGGCATCACCGGGCTCACCACGCCTGACGGGCGCTTCACCATCGTCATGCCGCATCCCGAACGCGTGTTCCGCGCCGTCCAGAACTCCTGGCACCCCGATGACTGGGGCGAGGACGGGCCGTGGCTGAGGATGTTCCGCAACGCGAGGAAGTGGGTGGAGTGAAATCCCCCGCCAGCCCGCGCGCGGCTGGCCGCCCCCTTTGCCAAAGGGGGCAGTGAGCGCAGCGAGCAGGGGATTTTCCGCTGACTGCCTACTCGATCTTGGCCTTGGCACGCAGATCGGTGAAAGCCTTGTTGACGGTCTGCTGGCGCATCTGCTGTTCGATCTGGGGCTTCACCTCGTCGAACGTCGGAAACTTGCTGGCGCGCTCGTCGTCGACCCGGATGACGTGCCAGCCGAACTGCGTTTGGACCGGCGCATCGGTCAACTGGCCTTTCTTCAACTTGGTGATGGCCTGCCCGAACGCCGGGACGTAGCGCCCCGGGACTGCCCAGTCCAGGTCGCCGCCCCGGCTTTTTGAGCCCTGGTCCTTGGATTTCTCGCCGGCCAGCTTCTCGAAGCTGGCGCCTTTGTTCAACTGGGCTATGACCTGCTTCGCCTCGTCCTCGGTCTCCACCAGGATATGGCGGACCTTGTACTCCCGGCCCCCGGCTGACTCCTTGACGCGCTCGTACTCTTTTTTCATCTCGTCGTCGTTTACGGGATTGGCCTTGAGGTAATCCTGCAGGAAGGCATTGACCAGCACTGCCTGCCGCTGCAGCGCGATCTGCGCGACGACCTCAGCACGCTTGTCGAGGCCTTTCTTGATGGCTTCCTGCGCGACAATCTCGCGGTGGATGAGCTCCTGCTTGATTGCGTCGCGCATTTCCGGCGTGTCCGGGCGGCCCTGGGCGGTCATCTCCTTTATGAGTATGTCGACCCGCGACTGCGGGATCGTCACGCCGTTCACTTTCGCCACGGCGCCGCTCTGGGCGTGGGCCGCCGCGGCGAGGGTTAAACTCGCCGCCAGCACTGCGTATCGAGTCAGCTTCATCGGGATTCCTTTGCGGTTGGAGTGATCAGATTTCGCCGGGCGCGTAGGCCTTGATCGCCAGCGCGTGGATCTCGTGTTTCATCATCGGGCCGAGAGCCTCGTACACCAT
>JBGQGU010000190.1:0-6275 GCA_041497655.1 Gammaproteobacteria bacterium | reverse complement strand
GTGATGGAGATGAGCCACCGCGGCAAGGAGTTCATCGGCATCCACGCGCAGGCCGAAGCTGACCTGCGCGAGCTGCTGGCGATCCCGAAGAACTACAAGGTGCTGTTCCTGCAGGGCGGCGCGGCGGGGCAGTTCTCGATCGTGCCCATGAACCTGCTGCGGGGCCGTGACAGCGCGGACTACGTCGCGAGCGGCTACTGGTCGAAGAAGGCGATCGCGGAGGCCAGGCGCTACTGCAAGGTGAACGTCGCCGCGAGCTCCGAGGACGCCAAGTTCACCTACGTGCCCAAGCAGGACCGATGGAAGCTGGATCCGAGGGCGGCGTACGTGCATATCACCTCGAACGAGACCATCGAGGGCGTGGAGTATCACTGGATTCCCGACACCGATGCGGTGCCGCTGGTCACGGACGCTTCGTCTCACATCCTGTCGCGCCCGCTCGACGTCGGCCGCTTCGGCCTCATCTACGCCGGCGCCCAGAAGAACATCGGGCCGGCGGGGCTTACGATCGTCATCGTGCGCGAGGACCTCATCGGGCAGGCCATCCCGGCCACGCCGGCCGTGTTCGACTACAAGTTGCAGGCCGGGGCCGATTCCATGCACAACACGCCGCCCTCGTTCGCCCTGTACGTCTCGGGCCTGGTGTTCCGGTGGCTGAAGCAACTAGGCGGGTTGAAAAAGATCGAGGAAATCAACATCGCCAAGGCGAAGGTCCTCTACGATTATCTCGACCAGACGGAGTTTTACCACGCACCGGTGGTGAAGGAGGACCGTTCGCGCATGAACGTCCAGTTCCGGCTGCGCAGCGGAGAGCTCGACGCGGAGTTCCTCAAGCAGGCCGAGCGCCGGGGCCTGACCCAGTTGAAGGGCCATCGCGCAATTGGCGGCATGCGCGCCTCGATCTATAACGCGATGCCGATCGAGGGCGTGCAGGCACTGGTGGAGCACATGCGGGAGTTCGAGCGGACTCATGGCTAGACCCTTCCGCATCCTCACGCTCAACTCGATCTCCGGCGCCGGGCTCAAGCGCTTCCCGTCCGCCCGCTACGTGGTGGGCAGCCATGTCGAGAACCCGGATGCGATCCTGGTGCGTTCGCACGATATGCATGCCATGGAGATTGCGGCGCCCGTGATGGCGATCGGGCGTGCCGGCGCCGGGGTCAACAATGTCCCGGTGGAGAAGATGAGCCGGCGCGGCGCCCCGGTATTCAATGCGCCGGGAGGGAACGCCAACGCCGTGAAGGAGCTGGTCATCGCCGGGATGCTGATCGCATCGCGCAACCTGGTGCCGGCGCTCAATTTCGTGCACGGCTTGGCGGGCGACGACAAGACGCTGCACAAACTGGTCGAGGACGGCAAGAAGGAGTTTGCGGGCACCGAGCTGCCGCGGCACACGCTGGGCGTGATCGGCCTGGGCAAGATCGGCAGCCTGGTTGCCGACGCGGCGATCAAGCTCGGCATGAACGTGCTGGGCTACGACCCCGAGATCACCGTGGACGCGGCGTGGAGCCTGCCTTCGCAGGTGAAAAAGGCGCACAGCATCGAGGAAGTGCTGAAGGCGGCTGACTTCGTCACGGTGCACGTGCCATTGCTGAAGGACACCCGCAACATGATCGACGCGGGTCGCGTCAAGCTCATGAAGCACGGCGCGATCCTGCTCAACATCGCGCGCGAGGGCATCGTGGACAACGAGGCGGTGCTGGAAGCGCTTGAGGCGAAGCGCATCCGCTACTACGTCTGCGATTTTCCGGCGCAGACGCTGGCCGGGCACCCCCAGGTCATCACGCTGCCGCACCTCGGCGCTTCCACCCGCGAGGCGGAGGACAACTGCGCGGTGATGGTCGTGGACCAGGTGCGGGATTTCCTGGAGAACGGTAACATCCTGAATGCGGTGAATTTTCCGGATGTGGTGATGGTGAGGGAGGCGCCCTTCCGCGTTGGCATCGCCAACGCCAACGTGCCGAACATGGTGGGGCAGATCTCCACGGCGATGGCGCGGGCCGGGCTCAACATCCACAACATGATCAACAAGTCGAAGGGGGAGATGGCCTACACGCTGGTGGACGTGGACAGCAAGGTGCCGGCCAGGTTGATCGCGCAGATCGGCGGGATCGAGGGCGTACTGGCGGTGCGTTATATGCCCGCCGAGCATCAGTGATTAAGTAACCAGGTGATTAAGTGATTGAGTGAGTCAGGCTGCCTTGGATCCCCGCCTTGTCGCCACCTCGCCTTTTACTCAATCACTCAGTCACTCAATCACCTAGTCACTAGCAGATGAGCGACAAGCTCAGACAGATCCGCAAGCGGATCGATGCGCTCGACAAGCGGCTGGTGAGGCTGCTCTCGGACCGCGCGAGGCTCGCGCAACGCATCGGCCGGCTGAAGGAAGGGGCGGCCTATCGTCCCGAGCGTGAAGCGCAGGTCCTGCGCGGCATCCTCGCGGAGAACCGTGGCCCCCTGCCGGACACCGCCCTTGCGCGCCTGTTCACGGAAATCATGTCCGCGTGCCGCGCGCTCGAGGACTCGATGACGGCCGCCTACCTCGGGCCGCAGGGCACTTTCAGCCAGGAAGCCGCAGCCAAGCACTTCGGCGGGCTCACCACCCTCACGCCCTGCGGCTCGATCGACGAGGTGTTCCGCCAGGTCGAGACCGGCGCGGCGGGCTACGGCGTGGTGCCGGTCGAAAACTCGACCGAGGGCGCCATCGGCCGCACGCTCGACCTGCTGCTCTCGACCCCGGCGATGATCTGCGGCGAGGTCATGTTGCCGATCCGGCAGTGCCTGATGGGCCGGAGCGGCAGGCTCGGCGACATCCGCAAGGTGTACTCGCACGCCCAGAGCTTCTCCCAGTGCCAGCAGTGGCTTGCGCGCAACCTGCCGCGGGCCGGGCGCGTGGCGGTTGTCAGCAACGCCGACGCGGCGCGGCTCGCCGCGCGCGAGCGGGGGGCGGCGGCGATCGGCCCCAGGACCGCAGCGGCGCTCTACGGGTTGAAGCTCCTCGCGCGCAACATCGAGGACGAAGGGAAGAACACCACGCGCTTCCTGGTCATCGCCGAGCACGATGCCGCGCCATCCGGGCGCGACAAGACTTCGCTCGTCATGTCCACTCGCAACGTCCCCGGCGCGATGCACGATCTGTTGACGCCGCTGGCGGTCAACCAGGTGAGCATGACCCGGCTCGAATCCCGACCGTCGCGCACCGGTCTGTGGGAGTACGTGTTCTACGTGGACATCGAAGGCCATCAGCAGGATCCCAACGTCGCGCGCGCCTTCGCCGAGCTGAAGCAGAAGGCGTCGCTCCTCAAGATTCTCGGCTCGTACCCGGCGGCGGTGGCCTGAAGAAGTGACTCGTTTCTCGTTCCTCGTTTCTCGTGGCTGAAGGACAAGTAACGTATAACGAGCGACGAGCAACGAGTAACGAGTAACGAGCAACGAGTCACTCTCATGGATATTTGCGACCTCGCCCCCGGCTACATCCGCGCGATCGCGCCGTACCAGCCCGGCAAGCCGATCTCGGAGCTGGCGCGCGAGATGGGGATCGACGAGGCGGGCATCATCAAGCTTGCCTCCAACGAGAGCCCGCTCGGCGTGAGCCCGCTCGCCCGGCGCGCGATCGAGGCGACACTGGCCGATCTCGCGCGCTATCCCGACGGCAACGGTTTCGAACTGAAGCGGGCGCTCAGCCGCCGCCATGGCGTCACGCAGGAGCGCATCGTGCTCGGCAACGGCTCGAACGATGTGCTGGAGATGGCCGCGCGCGCGTTCCTCGCGCCCGGCCTGGAGGCGGTATATTCGCAGCACGCGTTCGCGGTCTATCCGCTGGCGGTGCAGGCGGCAGGCGCAACCGGCATCGAGGTGCCCGCGAAGGACTACGGCCACGATCTCGCGGGGATGCGCCGCGCCATCACGCCAAGAGCGCGCCTCGCCTTCATCGCTAATCCCAACAATCCCACGGGCACCCTGGTGCCGGCGCGCGAGCTCGAGGCCTTCATCGCCGGCCTGCCGCCCACCGTGCTGGTGGTGCTGGACGAGGCCTACAACGAGTACCTGGCGGAGGAGTTCAGGTCCGACAGCATCGGCTGGCTCAAGCGCTTCCCGAATCTGGTGGTGACGCGCACTTTCTCCAAGGTCTACGGTCTGGCGGGGCTGCGCGTGGGCTACGCCTTCGCCGCGGCCGGAGTCGCCGACCTGATGAACCGGGTGCGCCAGCCGTTCAACGTCAACAGCGTCGCGCTCGCCGCCGCGACGGCCGCGCTCGACGATGCCGGCTTCGTGCGCAAGAGCTTCGAGCTCAACCAGTCGGGTATGCGCCAGCTGACGGAAGGCTTCAAGCGTCTTGCCATCGAGTACATTCCGTCCTATGGCAATTTCGTGAGCTTCCGGGTCAAGGATGCAGCGGGCGTATTTCAGAAGCTCCTCGGGGCGGGCGTGATCGTGCGCCCGATCGCAAGCTACGGCATGCCGCAACACCTGCGCGTGACCGTCGGGCTGGAGTCGGAGAACGCCCGCTTCCTCACCGCGCTTGCGCAAGCTCTCGCCTGAATGGACAGGATTAACAAGATTTACAAGTTCGTGTTGTGATTTAATCCTGTTGATCCTGTAAAACCTGTCTATTAGATATGCCCGCGAAGCTGAAAATCGGCAAGCTGGTCGTGATCGGCGTGGGTCTGATCGGCGGCTCCTTCGCGCTGGCGCTCAGGCGCGCGCGCGCGGTGCAGCGCGTCGTCGGGGTGGGGCGCACGCGCCGCAATCTGGCCGACGCGCTCAGGTTGAAGGCGATCGACGAGGCATCGCAGGACCCGGCGCGCGCGGTGAAGGGCGCGGACCTGGTGCTGCTCGCCACCCCGGTCGGCCAGATGCCGGCCGTCATGACCGCCATCGCGCCGCACCTTCCGGCCCATTCGGTGGTCACGGACGCGGGCAGCACCAAGCGCGACGTGATCGCCTGCGCGCAGCGCTTCCTCGGCGGGCACCTGCCACGGTTCGTGCCGGCGCACCCCGTCGCCGGCATCGAGAAGAGCGGTGCGGCAGCGGCCTTTCCCGACCTCTTCCGGGGCCGGAGCGTCATTCTCACGCCGCAAGCGGGTACCGCTGCGGGGGCCGTGACACTGGTCCGGCGCGCGTGGGAGGCTTGTGGAGCGCGGGTCGTGCGCCTGGACGCAAGCGTCCACGACGAGCTCCTCGCAGTGGTGAGCCATCTGCCGCACGTGATCGCGTTCGCGCTCGTGAACATGCTCGCCGGACGCCGCGATTCGGCCCGGCTGTTCGGGCTGTCGGCGGGAGGGCTGCGCGACACGGTGCGCATCGCCGGCAGCTCGCCGGAAATGTGGGCCGACATCTGCGTGGCGAATCGCGATGCGCTCCTGGCTGCGCTGGAGGACTATGAGAACGAGCTCGAGCAAACGCGGGCTGCGATCGAGCGCGCGGACGCGCAAGAGCTCAAGCGATTGTTTGCGCAGGCGCGCAGTGCACGCGAGAAGTGGCTGGTCAAAAAGCGGTCCTAGTGTCCCAAGTCGCTAATTATCTCGATCTGGCGCCCATCCGGCGAGTCCGCGGCACGGTCAGGCTGCCGGGGTCCAAGAGTATTTCCAACCGCATTCTGCTGCTCGCCGCTCTGGCTCACGGCGAGACTCGGATCCGCGATTTGCTGCAATCCGAGGACACGCAGGTGATGCTGGAAGCGCTGCGAGCGCTGGGCGTGACGTGCACGGACGAAGGCGTCCGCGGGCTCCGGGTCCGCGGAGCAGGCGGCGCGTTTCCGGTGAAGAAGGCGAAACTTTTTCTGGGCAACGCCGGCACCGCATTCCGGCCGCTGACGGCGGTCCTGGCGCTGTGCGCCGGCGAATACCGGCTGTCGGGCGTGGCGCGCATGCACGAGCGGCCGATCGGCGGCCTGGTCGACGCGCTGCGCCAGCTCGGCGCGGACATCGAATACCTCGAGAAGGAAGGCTATCCCCCTCTTGCCATCCACTCGGCTGCGATTCGGGCCGGCGGCAAGGTGAGCGTGCGCGGCGATGTTTCGAGCCAGTTCGTCACCGGCATGCTCATCGCGCTGCCGCTGACCGGCGCGAGGACCATCTTGAGCGTCGAGGGCGATCTCGTTTCGAAACCCTACGTCGAGATCACGTTGAACACCCTGCGCCGCTTCGGCGTCGAAGTCGAACGCCACGGCTGGACGACGTTCACGGTCCCGGCAGGGGCGCGTTATGCGAGCCCGGGCGAGATCTACGTGGAGGGCGACGCATCGTCGGCGTCCTATTTCCTCGCCGCCGGCG
>JBGQGU010000189.1:0-6277 GCA_041497655.1 Gammaproteobacteria bacterium | reverse complement strand
TTCCCCGGCGGCGCGCACGTGGCGGAGGTCGAGATCGACCCGGAGACCGGCGTGATACGCGTTGAGCGCTACGTCGCGGTGGACGACTGCGGCCGCGTCCTCAATCACGTGCTGCTGGAGGGCCAGATCCAGGGCGGCATCGTGCAGGGCCTCGGGCAGGTGCTGGGTGAGCACTGCATCTATGACCGCGCGTCGGGCCAGCTGCTGACCGGCAGCTTTATGGACTACTACATGCCGCGCGCCTCGGTGCTGCGCGGCGCGGAGCTCTACGACCATCCGGTGCCGTCGCCCAACAACCCGCTCGGCGCGAAGGGCGGCGGCGAAGCGGGCACCACCGGCGCAGTCCCCGCGGTCTCGAACGCGGTGCTGGATGCGCTGCAACCGCTCGGCATCGATCTCCTCGATCTGCCGTATACGCCGGCCCGTATCTGGCACGCCATCGCGGCCGCGAAGCGGCCAAAACAGTGACGAGTGATGAGTGACGAGTGATGAGGTGATGAAGTGACGACCCGAAATTCTTTCCCCTCCTTACGGAGGAGGGGTGGCGCGGCAGCGCCGGGGTGGTGCGGAATTCGCTTCATTTCTCTTCCGGCTTGTCGCCCTAAATCGCGTCAGACGTTCGCGGGCACATTTACTCCCACCACCCCGTCACTTCGTGACACCCCGCCCGGCCCGCCGCGCTGCATCGCGTCGGGCGCTCGCCGGCTTGGAGACATGCTCCTCGAAACCCCGGCTCGCCCTCGGGCAGGAGGGGAGTATCGCGGCTCACCCTTTTTCTCTTGTTATACGACGTCGTGATTCTTGGCGCCGGCGCCGCCGGGCTGGCAGCGGCCGCGGAGCTTGCGCGCTCCGGAAGATCGGCCCTCGTGCTCGAGGCGCGCGACCGTATCGGCGGTCGCATCTGGTCGCTCGACGTGCCCGGCCTGCCCGTTCCCGTCGAACTCGGCGCCGAATTCATTCACGGGAGCCCGGCGGCCACGTTCTCTCTGATGCGCAGGGCCGGAATCGCGGCGGTGGATGCGCCCATCGTTCGAGCGGCGGTTCAGCGCGGAGCGCTCGCGCCGAGGGGAGACGATTTATTCTCCGAGATTCAGCGGATGATGCGCCGGCATGCCTCAGCGCTTGCAAAGAAGGATGTTTCCGTCGAGACGTTTCTCGCCCGCGCGGCGCACGGGCTTTCCGAAGAGGCGCGGACGTTTGCCCGGATGCGAGTGCAGGGCTACGAGGCGGCCGATTCTACGCGCGCGAGCGCCCGGGCGATCGCAGAGGATTGGGGCGCCGAGGGCGCTGCGAACGCCGGTCATTTCCGGCCGCAGGGCGGCTACGGCGCGCTGCTCGCCGCGCTCGCCGGCGGCCTGCGCGGCAGCGGGGTCGAATTGCGGCTGCAGAGCGTCGTGCGTGCGGTGCGGTGGAAGCGCGGCGCGGTCGAGGTCGAGGGAACCACGCTCGGGAAGACCTTCTGCGCAAGGGCGCCGAGCGCCATCGTCACGCTGCCGCTCGGCGTCCTCAAGCTGCCGTCTCGCGCGCCGGGTGCAGTCCGCTTCACGCCGCCGCTCAAGGAAAAGCGTCCGGCGCTGGACGGGCTCGCTTCCGGCGCGGTGATCAAGGCCGCGCTGCTGTTTCGCACCCCATTCTGGGAGGAGCTCGACGCAGCGCGCTACCGCGGCGTCTCGTTCTTCCACTCGCCGGAGGCGGCGTTCCCGACCTTCTGGAGCGCGCTCCCCGAACGGGCGCCGCTCTTGATCGCGTGGGCGGGCGGCCCGAAGGCGACCCGGCTGTCGGGCGCTACGACGCCGGACATCGTGCGGCAGGCCGTGAGGAGCCTGGAGTCCGTCTTCGGCGGGCGCACCGGCATCGAGGAAAGGCTCGCTGCCGCCTGGGTCCACGATTGGCAGCAGGACCCGTTCGCACTCGGGGCCTACAGCTACGTGACGGTCGGCGGCCACGGCGCGCAGCGGGCGCTCGCCGAACCGCTGCGGGACACGCTGTTCTTCGCCGGTGAGGCGGCGCACTTCGAGGGAGAACACACCACCGTGGCGGGGGCGCTGCAAAGCGGCGCCCGCGCGGCGCGCGAAGTGATGCGTGACTAGTCTCAAAGTTGGCAGTCGGCAGCCGTTAGCCGTCAGTTGACAGTTGACAGTTGGCAGTTGGCAGCAATTCGAAACTTCCTGCTGCAAACTGCAAACTGCCCACTGCAAACTCCTCGCTGCAAACTGCCCACTGCAAACTGCAAACTGATTCATCTCTCATCCCTCGCTGAGCTATACTTTCCCTCCCTAAGGAGTTTGTCGGACCAAGTTCCGGCAAACTCCTAGGGCCGCGGACCGCGCCGCAGGAGGAGAAACGCATGTCGTTTTCGCTCGCCTTCACCCACGCCGGCATCTACGTCACCGACATGAATCGCATGGTGGATTTCTACACCCGCGTCGTGGGCTTCGCGGTGAGCGACCGGGGCCCGCGCCTGCAAGGCGGCGGCGAGATCGCATTCATGACCCGCGACTCGCGGGAGCACCACCAACTGGTGCTCGCGACCGGCCGGCCGGCCAACCTCTCGTTCAACATGGTGAACCAGCTTTCGTTCCTCGTGGACAGCCTGGCGACGCTGAGGGCGCTGCACCGCGATCTCAAGAGCGAGCCTGCGGTGGAGGACCTCGGGCCGGTGACCCATGGCAATGCGCTGTCGGCGTACTTCCTCGACCCAGAAAAGAACCGGATCGAGTTCTATATGCATACGCCCTGGCATGTGCCCCAGCCCTATCGCATGGCGGTGGACCTGTCGCTGCCAGACGCCTCGCTATGGGCGCAGATCGAGAAGCACGTGCGCGCGACGCCCGGTTTCAAGCCGCGGGAGGAATGGATCGCGGAAATGGAGCGCAGAGTCGCGCAGGCCACCGCGCGCAGGGGAGCTGCGCGGGCAACCGAGCGCGCCTGAGCGGGACGTTTGCCGCCCCGCAAGGCAAAAGGCAAAAGGAATACTACCTAACAATGTTTTCCTTCATCCTTCTGCCTTTTGCCTTCATCCTTAGGGTCATCCTTCATCCTTCCGCCTTCATCCTTGGGACGGCTGCGCTGCTGGCGCTTGTTTGCCCGACAGCCGTCGCGCAGCCGTACCCCAACAAGCCGGTGCGGCTGGTGGTGCCGTTCACTCCGGGCGGCTCGAGCGACATCGTGGCCCGGCTGATCGGGCAGAAGCTGACCGAGCTGTGGGGCCAGCAGTTCGTCATCGACAACCGCCCGGGCGCTGGCGGCGCGGTCGGAGCGGAGGCTGTTGCGAGGGCCGCGCCGGACGGCTACACCATTATTTTCGCCAACCCGGGACCCGCCCTGCATAACGTGGTGCTGCGGAAGAAGCCGTCGTACAGACTCGATGATTTTGCGCCCATCGCCTACGTCGGCTATACGCCGAATCTCATCGTCGCCAACTCGAAGCTCCCGTTCAGCAACCTGAAGGAGCTGGTGGACTACGCAAAAGCGAACCCCGGCAAGATCAACTGGGCGTCCCCGGGCACCGGCAGCAATCCGCACATCGCGCTCGAGATGCTGAAGGCGGCCACCGGCATCGACGTGGTACACGTTCCCTACAAGGGCGCGGCGCAGGCGTTGACGGACATGGCGGCGGGGCAGGTGGACGCGCAGTACGCCTCGATCGCCTCCTCCGAGCCGTTCATCAAGGCCGGGCGGCTCAAAGTCCTGGGAGTCTCCGGCGCGAAGCGGCAGGCCGTCATACCCTACGTAGCGACCTTCGCGGAGCAGGGGGTGCAGGGCGCCGACTCCATGTTGTGGTTCGGTTTCCTGACGGCGGCGAAGACGCCGCGGGCCCGGATCGCCAAGTTGAACGGCGGGGTGAACAGCGCGCTGCAGATGCCGGACTTGCGCGGCCGCTTCGAGCACCTGGGGGTCGAGATCGAAGGCGGCACGCCGGAGAAATTCGGCGCGTTCATCAAGAGCGAGGCGGAGCGCCTGAGGCGGCTGGTCAAAGCCGGCGCGTTGCAAATCGAGTGACAAAATCCCCCCGCGCTTCGCGCACCCCCCTTTGTCAAAGGGGGGCAGGGGGGATTAGGGAAGGAGGAGGACATCTTGAAGAAGCTGCTGTTGATTGCTGCGTGCTGTGCCATGTGTACAACGTTGGCGGTCGCGCAGGATTATCCGAGCAAACCATTGCGCATCATCGCGCCCTTCGCGCCCGGCGGCAGCGTGGACCTCGTTTCGCGCCTGGTGGGCGCGAAGCTCGCCGAGAGCCTGGGCCAGCAGGTCGTCGTGGACAACCGCAGCGGGGCTTCGGGCAACATCGGGACCGAGCTCGCGGCGCGCGCCGCGCCCGATGGCTACACGCTGCTCGTGAATACCACGCCGTTCGTGGTCAATACGGTCCTGCTCAGCCGGGTGCCGTACGACGTGATGAACGATTTCGCGCCGGTCGCGTGGCTGACGTCATCGCCCTCGCTCCTCACCGTGCACCCGTCGCTGCCGGTCCGCTCCGTGCGTGAGCTGCTCGCGCTGGCGAAGGCGAGGCCGGGTGAGCTGAATTATTCCTCGGCCGGGCCCGGCACCAACCCCCACATTTCCGGAGAGCTGTTCAATTACCTGGGAAAAGTGAACATCGTGGCGATCCATTACAAAGGAGGCGGCCCGGGACTGGTCGCGGCGGCGAGCGGCGAGGTCGGGGTGACTTTCACCAATATCGCGGAGACCACCGCTTACGTGAAAGCCAACCGGTTGCGCGCCATCGGCGTGAGCAGCCTGAAGCGCTCGAAGGTCATGCCCGACATTCCCACTGTCGCGGAAGCCGGGCTGCCGGGATATGAATTCGTGGCATGGCTCGGCATGCTGGCGCCGAAGGGCACGCCGAGGGCGGTCGTCATGCTGTTGAACGAGAGAGTCAGGCAGGCGATGACTGCGCCGGACCAGGCGAAGCGGTTTGACGACCTGGGGCTCGACGTGATCGCGAGCACTCCCGAGGAATTTTCCGCCCATCTCGCCCGCGAATTGAAGAAGTGGGGCCCGGTGATCAGGGAAAGGGGCATGAGGGCCGAGTAAAAGCAAAAGGCAAAAGGCAATTCTGCCTTCATCCTTGGGTTCATCCACTCACTATGCAGGCGGCTAGCAGAAGATGAATGCGATCGAGACCGTGGGCCTCATCGGCCTGGGCAAGATGGGCAACCCGATGGCGAGGCATCTCCTCGCCAAAGGTTTCAAGGTGGTCGGCTGCGATCCGGTGGCGGAAGTGTGCAGGAAGGCCAGGGCACTCGGCGCGCGGATCGCGGAATCGCCGCGCGAAGTCGCGCAGGCGGCCGGGCTGGTCATCATCGTGGTCGGCTTCGAAACCGAGGTCGAAGAGGTCGTATTCGGGATGGACGGGATCCTCGCGGGTGCACAGGCGGGGCTCATCGTCGCGCTCGCCTCGACCGTCGCGCCGCGCTACGCGAAGCGGCTCGCCGCGCGACTCGGAGAGCGGAGAATCACGCTCCTCGACGTTCCGCTCGCTCGCGGCGAGCCGGCGGCGGCGGCGGGCAAGCTCCTCATATATGGAGCGGGCGAGCCGGCGGCATTCGAGGCCTGCCGGCCGGCGTTCGCGAGCTTCGCCTCGGACATCTTCCATCTCGGCCCGGCGGGAGCGGGGCAGGTCGGGAAAATGGTCAACAACCTGATCCTGTGGGCGTGCACCGCGGCGAACGACGAAGGCCTGCGGCTCGGTGAAGCGCTCGGCGTGGACCCGGGGCGGCTGCGCGAGGCGCTGCGTCACGGCAGCGCGCAGAACTGGTCGCTGGACAGCGGCGCGGGGGAGCGCCCCATGCCGTGGGCCGAGAAGGACATGAGCATCGTGCTGCACGAGGCTGACCTCGCGCGCCTGAGCCTGCCGCTCGCCGGCACGGTGAAGGAGGTCATCAAGGGCCTCAAGATCCGCAAGGGGTACGACATGCCCGTCACGGGCGATGAGTGACGAAATCCCCCCGGCTTCGCCACCCCCCTTTGACAAAGGGGGGTAGGGGGGATTGGTGATGAGATACGGGTGACGAGAAAAATGCGCAACATCGGTCCATTCGATTACGTGATTGCCGGCGCGGGTACTGCCGGTTGCGTGCTCGCCAACCGCCTGTCCGCCGACCCGGAGGTCTCGGTGCTGCTGCTCGAGGCAGGCGGCCGGGACGACTGGATCTGGATCCACATCCCGGTCGGCTATCTCTACTGCATCGGCAACCCGCGCACCGACTGGTGCTACAAGACCGAGCCGGAGGCCGGGCTGAACGGCCGCTCGATCGGTTACCCCCGCGGGCGC
>JBGQGU010000188.1:0-6341 GCA_041497655.1 Gammaproteobacteria bacterium | reverse complement strand
TGCACGCAGTCCGGCACACCATCGACGACGAGCCAGCCCGGTGCAAGCACCGGGCCGCAAGTGCTGAGGATGGCGCGCAACGCGGAACCATTCAGCCCGTTCGTCCCCTGGCAGATCGACGACAATCCCGCGCTGTTCATCTCGGTCAACATCTACGACACGCTGCTCCGCACGTCCAAGGACGGCATCAGCGTCGAGCCGGGTCTCGCGACGAAGTGGGAATCGTCCGCTGATGGGCTGACCTGGACCTTCACGCTGCGGGACGGCCTCAAGTTCTCTGACGGCTCGCCGATGAAGGCAAGCGACGCAAAGGCCTCGCTCGACATGGCCCGCAGCGGGGTGAAGAGTGCCTGGAAAGACAACTACAAAGCGATAAAGGAGATCGCGGCGCCCGACGACAAGACCGTCAAGATCACGCTGTCGCAGCCGTACGCACCGCTCCTCTCCGTGCTGGCGATGTTCTCGGGCGGCATCCTTCCCGCAGCCATGGCGACGGCCACCGATGCGAAGGACTACGACAACGCGCTCGCGTGGAAAACGAAGGGCACGGGCCCGTACTACAGCGAAGGCTGGAAGAAGGGTGACCCGATCGTCCTGAAGCGGAACCCGAACTACTGGAAAGGCAAGCCCGCGGTCGATGAGGTGCGCATCGAGTACGTCCCCGACGACAACACCCGGGTGTTGAAGCTGCAGGGAGGGGAGACGGACCTGGTGGACTTCGTACCGTTCAGCCAGATCGCTGCGTTGAGCGGACAACCCGGCGTGAAAGCGCAGAGCTTCACGATCCAGCAGACCGCGTTCGTCATCCTGAACACCACGAAGCCGCCGCTGAACGACGTAAAGGTGCGGCAGGCATTGAATTACGCGACGGACAAGGACGCGATCCTCAAGAACGTCTACTTCGGCCAGGCGAAGTTCATGAACTCGCCGATCCCGCAGGGCACCTACTGGGACAAGAGCCTGCCCGGGTATCCATACGACCTCGAGAAGGCCAAGCAGTTGATGGCCCAATCGTCCGGCGCGGCCGGGTTCAAGATGGACATGCAGGTGCGCTCCGGCAACACCAACTTCGCCAACACCGCGATCATCCTGAAGGAAGCGTGGGCAAAGATCGGCGTGACGGTGGACATCCAGACACTGGATACGGCCGTCGTGCGCACGAACTACCAAGCGGGCAACTTCATGTCGACGCCAAGCGCGTGGACAAATGACATGAACGACCCGACCGAGATCGTGAACTACGCCATGCGCGGCGGCGCGAGCCCGTTCGCGTACTGGACGCGATACAACAATCCGGACTTGAACGACAAGATCACCAAGGCCGATCTCGAGCAGGATCCGAAGAAGCGGGAGGCGCTGTACTCCGAGATCCAGAAGATCTATCTGGATGCCGCGCCGCTTGCCTTCATCGCCTACCTCGGGGCGACGGCCGGCTGGCGCAGCAACGTGGAGGGCTTCTACATCGACGGGCTGTCGTACTACCGGTTCGAAGATGTGAAGATCAACAAGTAGCTGAGAGCGGGTGGCTGATAGCCCCAGGGCGGGCTATCAGCCACCCGGCTGCTGACCTACTGAGATGATCACCTACTGATATGGGTCGCGCCGCCTACATCCGCAGACGCCTCATCCTGATGGCCTTCGTCCTGTTCGGCGTCACCGTCGTGATCTTTGGGATGGTGCGGATCCTGCCCGGCGACCCCGCTTTCTTGATCCTCGGCGACCGTGCGACAGACCAGAAGGCCGCGGAGCTCCGCGAGCAGCTCGGTCTGAACCGCCCTGTCCTTGAGCAGTACTGGATGTTCGTATCCGGCTTCGCTCGGGGTGACATGGGCCAGTCGCTGCTCTATCGCCAGCCCGTCGGCGATCTCGTGCTGACCCGTGTCCCCGTGTCACTCGCGCTGGCCGCCTACGCGATGGGTCTCGCTGTCGTCATCACGCTCACCTTCGGTATCTTGGCCGCCATCAACAAGGGGCGCTGGCCCGATCAGCTGATCCGGGTCGGTTTCCTCTTCGCGCTGACGACGCCCAATTTCTGGTTCGGCATCCTGCTGATCCTGCTGTTCGGGCTCACCCTGCATTTGTTCCCGGTAGCCGGCTTCGGGGAAACGGTGCCGCAGCACATCTGGTATCTGTTCCTCCCGGCGCTCACGCTGGCGCTGCAGCTTTCGGCCGTCCTCATCCGCAATCTGCGCGGTCAGATCATCCTGACCTTGCGCTCGGACTACGTGCGCACCGCCCGCGCCAAGGGGCTCTCCGAGACGCTGGTGCTCATGCGCCACGTGCTGCGCAACGCATTGCTTTCGACGGTCACCATCCTCGGTCTGCAATTCGGGTACCTGGTGGGAGGCACCATCGTTGTCGAAACCGTGTTCGCCCTACCCGGGACAGGCCAGCTGTTGATCCAGTCCATCACGGCCCGTGACTATCCGGTCGTGCAGGCCATCACGGTGGTCAGCGCGGTCTTGGTGATCGTCGTCAACCTGGCGGTGGATCTGTCCTATTCATTCCTCGATCCGAGAGTGACGTATGAGTGAAAAGGCTCTCGGCGCGCGGCCGCTGCCGGAGATCGTGCCACTGGCGCAGGTCACGCTCGCAACGCGGTTGCGGAAGATCCGGCTCGGCCCATCGCTTCTGACCGGCCTCGTGCTGCTCGGGCTCGTCGTCCTCGTCGCCATCACCGCACCACTGCTTACGCCCTATGACCCGATCGAGCAGCGGTTCACCGAGGCGTTCTTGCCGCCATTCAGCGCGGGTCACATCCTCGGGACCGACAACTTCGGGCGCGACATCTGGAGCCGGATCGCGTACAGCACGCGGCTCGATCTGCAGATCGGCCTGCTCTCCGTCTTGTTCCCGTTCATGTTCGGCGGCCTGATAGGCATCGCGACCGGCTATCTGGGCGGCAAGCTGGACACGCTCCTCATGCGCGTCGTGGATGTGCTGATGGCTTTCCCATTCCTGATCCTGGTGATCGCGATCATGAGCATCTTGGGGCCCGGGCTGACCAACCTGTACATCGCTGTCGGTGTCGTCGGCTGGATCCCGTACGCGCGCATCACCCGCGGGGAAACGCTCGCGACGCGTCACTTGGAGTACGTGTTGGCGGCCCGGACGATCGGCTGCTCGTCGGCGCGCATCATGTTTCGCCACATCCTGCCGAACGTGATCGCGCCCGCGCTGATCTATGTCTTCACGGGCATGGTGCTGGCGATCCTCACGGGGGCGACTCTGAGCTTCCTTGGGCTCGGCCCGCAGCCGCCCACGCCCGAGTGGGGCGCGATGATCGCCGAGGGGCGCCAGTTCCTGTTGCTCGCCTGGTGGATGACGACGCTCCCCGGGCTGGCGCTGCTCGTCGTCGGTGTCGCGCTCAGCTTGATCGGCGACGGACTCGCCGAAAAGCGCGGAGGCTGACCTCCATGAAGTTCTTGATCTGGGGCGCGGGCGCGATCGGCGGAACGATCGGTGCGCATCTCGCTCGGGCGGGGCATGACATCACGTTCGTTGACCTGGCGGAGGACCACGTCGCCGCGATCAACAGGGCGGGGCTCCGCATCGAGGGGCCCCTGGCGCGGTTCGTCTCCCGGATGCCCGCCTTTACCCCCGATGAGCTGAGCGGCGAGTTCGCACAGGTCGTTCTTGCCGTGAAGGCGCAGGACACCGAATCGGCCACGCGCGCGCTCGCGCGGCACTTGAGCCCCGACGGGTACGTCGTATCGGCGCAGAACGGGTTGAACGAGCTGATCATCAAGTCGATCGTCGGCGACGCGCGCACGATGGGCTGCTTCGTCAACTTTGGAGCGGACTACCTCGAGCCGGGTGTGATCCAGTACGCCGGGCGTGGCGCGGTCGTGCTCGGCGAGATCGATGGGCGCGTGACGCCGCGCGTCGAAGAATTGCATCGCGCGTTCCTGGACTTCGACGACCGTGCCGTCGTGACCACGAACATCTGGGGCTACCTCTGGGGCAAGCTCGCGTATGGGGCGCAGCTCTTCGCTACCGCGCTCACCAACGACTCCATAGCGGACGCGCTGGCCGACCCGAAGTACCGCGACGTGTATGTGGAGATCGCGCGCGAGGTGCTGCGGGTGGCTCAGGCGCGCCGAATCACGCCCGAGGGGTTCAACGGCTTCGACCCGGGCGCGTTCGCGCCGGACACCGACCGCGCGGTGGCCGAACGCTCGCTGGACGAGATGGTCGCCTTCAACCGCAAGTCGGCCAAGACCCATAGCGGCATCTGGCGCGACATCGCCGTGCGCAGGCGCCGCACCGAGGCCGATGCACAGCTCGGCCCGATCGTGGCGCTCGGCGCGGAAGTGGGCGTCCCGGCTCCTATCACCTCGCGCTTGATCGAGTTGATCCATGACGTCGAAGATCGCCGGCGCCAGCAAAGCCACGAGACGCTCGACCTGCTCAAAGCCGCGCTGCCGAAGTGACCCCGCTCGATTACCTCACCGCGCACCACGACCGCAGCCTTCAGGAGTTGATCGAGTTCGCTCGGATCCCCAGCGTGAGTACCGACCCGCAGCATCGAGGAGACGTCGCGCGCGCCGCCGAATGGGTCGCCGCGCAGCTGCGGCAGGCCGGCCCCATCGACGTCCGCAGCATCCCCACACGCGGCCATCCGGTCATCTACGGCGAGTGGATGGGCGCGCCGAACGCGCCGACGCTGCTGGTCTACGGCCATTACGACGTGCAGCCGCCCGATCCTCTCGACAAGTGGCTGAGCGATCCGTTCGAGCCAGAGCTGCGCCAAGGCCGCCTGTACGGGCGCGGCGTGTCCGACAACAAAGGACCGATGTTGATCCCGCTCAAGGTCGCGCAGGCCTTCTTTGCCACGCGCGGCGCGCTACCGCTCAACGTGAAGTTCATCTTTGAAGGCGAAGAGGAGATCGGGAGCCCGAACCTCGAGCCGTTCCTCGCCGCGAACCTCGGGCTGCTGAGAGCGGACTGTGTTCTGTCAGCCGACGGCGCGATGTGGCGAAGTGACGAGCCCTCGATCACGATCGCCAGTCGTGGTCTGGCCGGGTTGGAATTCAGCATCAAGGGTGCGAGTAGGAACCTGCACTCGGGGCGCTACGGCGGTTCGGTCGCGAACGCGCTGCACGCCATGGCCGAGCTGGTCGCGAGCCTGCACAGACCGGACGGCCGCGTCGCCATCGAGGGGTTCTATGACGACGTGGCCGTGGTGCCGGACGAGGAACGGCGCGCCATCGCTGCGCTGCCGTTCGACGACGCGCGTTTTCTTGCCGCGGTGGGCGTGCCCGCGCCCTTCGGCGAAGTGGGTTACAGCACGCTGGAACGACAGTGGATACGCCCGACGCTGGAGGTGAACGGCATGTGGGGTGGCTATCAGGGGCAGGGTAGCCAGACGGTCACGCCGAACGAGGCGCACGCGAAGCTCAGTTGCCGCCTCGTGCCGGATCAGCACCCGGACAAGGTCCGGGCGCTTGTCGTGCGGCACCTTGAAGCGCACGTGCCGGCCGGCGTCAGCCTGTCCGTCCATAGCGATCGGCACGCCGCGCTGCCGTACCGCATCTCGTCGCACCATCCCGGCCTTCAGACGGCGCAGCGCGTGCTCGAGCAGGTCTACGGAAGAAAAGCGCTTTGCGTGCGCATGGGCGCGACGCTGCCCGTGAGCGAGCTCTTCAAACGGCTACTTGGCATCGACACCGTGTTCTTCTCGTTCTCGACCGCCGACGAGGACTTCCACTCGCCGAACGAGTTCTTCCGGGTGCATCGTCTGCACGAAGGTCTAGAGGCATGGACCCGGTACTGGGAGAGCTACGCGCACCGATCAGAACAGTGAACGCCCACCGTCGATAGAGAGGACCTGTCCCGTGATCCACGAGGCTCTTGCGGAGACAAAGAACCGCACACCGTTCGCAATGTCTTCGGGACGTCCGATGCGCCGCAGAGCGATCCCTTCGACGAGGCGCCGCTGACCTTCCTCGCCATAG
The DNA here is from genome assembly GCA_041497655.1 of Gammaproteobacteria bacterium. Taxonomy (GTDB): domain Bacteria; phylum Pseudomonadota; class Gammaproteobacteria; order Burkholderiales; family SG8-41; genus SG8-41. The sequence goes on along the minus strand of JBGQGU010000188.1, from coordinate 384 downwards.
CTTTGCCACTGGCGTTCGGTCGTCGGATTGGACCGCACGAAACCAGGGGCGATGCAATTCACGGTGATACCGAAGGGCCCGAGCTCATGCGCCATCTGACGAGTGAACCCGATCTGGCCGGCTTTGGCGCTTGCGTAAGCCTGGATGCCGGTGAGGCTCACACTCCGCCCCGCGCCGGACGAGATGTTCACGATCCAGCCGGCGCGGGCCGCCTTCATCGCGGGGATGACGGCGCGAGTGCAGAGGAACGCGCTCGTCAAGTTCGCGTCGACGATCTCTCGCCAATCGTCGTCACTGACCTCGTCGAGGGGTCGCCCGACCTGACCGCAGACGCCTCCCGCGTTGTTGACGAGCACATCGACGCGCCCGAGGCGCGCGATCAGC
>JBGQGU010000187.1:0-6461 GCA_041497655.1 Gammaproteobacteria bacterium | reverse complement strand
CTGGGCGAATTGGTAGTCGAAGCGGCAGAGGTGGACCCGTTCGATGCCGCAGTCCGCCAGCAACTCCAGCTTTTCGCGCAGCGAGGTGAGCCGCGTCGGCGCCTTGTCGGGGGCAAAGAACTCGCGGGGATGCGGCTCGAAAGTAAGTACACAGGCGGGCACGCCGAGCCGCCCGGCCGCGCGCTTCAACTCGGCCAGCATGGCCTGGTGGCCGAGATGCACGCCGTCGAAATTGCCTATGGTGAGCGCGGTCGGGCCCGCGGCTGCGGCGGGAACGCCGCGCGTGAGTCGCATACAACCAAGCTTAGCAGCCTGTCGGACTTAACAGTCCGACAGGCTGCTAACAGCAAAACCGGCGGACCATTCGAAAGGTAACCCCCTCGACACGGCCGTATTTGAGGAAAAATGAGGTTGAATTCGCGTATCTGCCTTCCTCTTCTGCAAGTTTCGTGGCACCGGTTTTACATCAGGAGTTTGTCGGGGCCAAGTCCGACAAACTCCTAAAAGCTTGAATTGTAGCGTGTTTTGGACGAGACGGTCCAGCGGCCGGCGCCTGCCTGATTACCCTTGGGCGTGCTTGCGTTGAGCTTCCTGTTCGCACGCAGCGAGCGCGGCAGCGAACGCGCGGCCCACCATGATGAGGTCCGGCGCGCCGGGTCCGGCGCCTACGAGATAGACTTTACCGGCAACGCTTCGCACTATGTGAGATGACGCCGGCGGAAAAGAGGCAGCGGTCGCGCGACCGAGCCCTGGTAGGTCTCGCTGAAATCGCCGAATGCAGTGAGCGCCTCGCGCGGATCCTCGCCCTCGCGCAGCGCGAAGGCATTGAAGCCGCAGCCTGCGAGGAAAAAGAGCTGGTCGCGCCAGATGTCTCCAAACGCCCGCAGCTCGCCCTTCCAGCCGTAGCGCTCCCGCAGCTGGCACGCGATGGAATAGCCGCGTCCATCGGTGACTTTCGGGAAGTTCACCGCCACGACGCCGAACAGCCGCAAGTCCTCCGCGATTGCCGCGGGCTCCTCGTTGCTGTTCAGCCACACGCCAAGCCGGCCGGGACGGGCGAGCAGCCCTTCGCGCAGGCGCTGCCACATGGCGAGCGGCACGATGATGTCGCCCGCGGGCGGCACCGGCGGCAGGCTGCCGTCGGCGTTCAACTCAAGCCGCTGCCAGGGATCGCTGATGACGTTCATGCCCTTGATGATGACCGCCATAGACACGCTCCTTGAAGGGTTCGATTCCAATGCGCCACACGACGTCGACGAAGCGCTCGTCCTCGCTTTCGCGCTGCTCGAGATAGACTCCGATCAGCTTCTCGATCACGTCGGAAATCTGCGCGCGCGCGAAGGACGGGCCGATCACCTTGCCCAGCGCGGCCGGCGCGCCGGCGCGGGTGAGCCCCTGGTTGCCGCCGATCGAAATCTGGTACCACTCCTCGCCGTTCTTGTCCACGCCGAGGATGCCGATGTGTCCGACGTGGTGATGGCCGCACGAATTCATGCAGCCGGAAATGTTGAGATCGAGCTCGCCGATGTCGTAGACGTAATCCAGGCGGTCGAATCGCTCCTGGATCGCTTGTGCCACCGGGATCGACTTGGCGTTGGCGAGCGAGCAGAAATCGCCGCCCGGGCAGGCGATGATGTTGGTGAGGAGCCCGATGTTGGGCGTTGCGAGCCCCAATGCCTTCGCTTTTTGCCACAGCGCGTGCAGCCCTGCCTGGCGCACGTCGGCGAGGATGAGATTCTGCTCATGGGAGACCCGCAGCTCGCCCAGGCTATAGCGGTCTGCAAGATCCGCGACCGCATCCATCTGGTCGGCGGTGGCATCCCCCGGCGGCACGCCGGTCTTTTTCAATGACAGCGTTACCGCCGCATACCCCGGCACCTTGTGCGGGTGGACATTGCGTTTCGCCCACGCACCGAAGGCGGGCTCGGTGGCCAGCTGCGCGGCATAGCCAACATCGTCACCAGGAAGCTGCGCGTAGGCCGGCCGCGTAAATTGCCCTTGCACGCGGCGCACTTCTTCTTCGGTCAACGTGGAAGGACCGTCCGTGAGGGACGCCCATTCGGCTTCGACTTCCTCGCGGAACCGCTCTGGCGTCAATGCCTTCACCAGGATCTTGACGCGCGCCTTGTGGATGTTGTCGCGCCGGCCGTAGCGGTTGTAGACGCGCAGCACCGCTTCGACGTAGGTGAGCAGGTGCCGCCACGGCAGGAACTCCTGCATCACATGGCCGATGATGGGCGTGCGTCCCATGCCGCCGCCGACGATCACGCGGAAGCCCACCTCGCCCCCCGGCGAGGCGCCGTCCGATCGGGTTCCTCCCTTGTCGCGCACCGCCTGCAATCCGATGTCGTGGAGGAAAACGGCGGCGCGATCGGCCTCAGCGCCATTTACTGCGATCTTGAACTTGCGCGGCAAGTAGGAAAATTCTGGGTGGAACGTGGACCACTGGCGCAGCAACTCGCACCATACGAAGGAGTCCACGATCTCATCGCGCGCGATCCCGGCAAAGTGGTCGGTGGTGATATTGCGCACGCAATTGCCGCTGGTCTGAATCGCGTGCATCTGCACCCGGGCAAGCTCGGCCAGGATGTCGGGCGTGTCCTCGAGCCTGGGCCCGTTGAACTGCAGGTTCTGCCGCGTGCTGAAGTGACCGTAACCGCGGTCCCACTTGCGGGCGATGTGCGCGAGCGTTCGCAGTTGATGCGACGTCAGCAGCCCGTACGGAATCGCCACGCGCAGCATCGGCGCGTAGCGCTGGATGTAGAGCCCGTTGCGCAACCGCAGCGACCGGAAATCGTCCTCCGACAGCTGGCCAGCCAGAAATCGCCGGGTCTGGTCGCGAAACTGGGCGACCCGCTCCTCCACCAGCCTCTGGTCGATCTCGTCGTACCGGTACACCCCTCCCTCCCAATGAAATCCGCGAGGTGTGCATGGTAGAGACGGTTTGTTATACTGTAAAAGAATATTGTGTTAGATTTTAATAAGAATTGATTATGTAGATTAACTATATGAAATTACAGCAATTACGCTACCTGCAGGAGGTCGCCAAGCGGGGCCTCAATCTGTCAGAGGCTGCGGAAGCGCTGCATACCTCCCAGCCGGGCATCAGCAAGCAGATCCGACAACTGGAGGATGAGCTGGGCGTGGACATCCTGGTACGCCATGGCAAGCGGGTCGTGGAGGTGACGGAGCCCGGTCGCGCCATCCTCGGCATCGCCGACCGCATCCTGCAGGACGCCGACAATCTCAGGCAGGTCGCGCGCGAGTTCCGGGATCAGGCTGCGGGCACGCTTACGATCGCCACCACGCATACTCAAGCGCGTTACTCACTGCCCAAGGTGGTGAACGCCTTCAAGCAGCGCTACCCGAAGGTGCGCCTGACGCTCAAGCAGGGCAGCCCGCCGCAACTCGCGGAGATGGTGCTCGCGGGAGAGGCCGATATCGCGATCGCCACCGAGGCACTCGACCAGTATCCAAAGCTGCTCGCGCTGGCCGGCTACCAATGGCGGCATTGCGTGGTCGTGCCGGCGAAGCATCCCCTCCTGAAGGAACAACGCATCACGCTCGAGATGCTCGCGCAATACCCGATCATCACCTACGATCCCGCTTTCGCCGGGCGCAGCCACATCGATGATGCGTTCCGGGCACAGGGGCTTGCGCCCGATATCGTGCTCTCCGCGGTCGACTCCGACGTGATCAAGACCTACGTGGAACTGGGACTCGGGATCGGCATCATTGCAGCAGTGGCATTCGATGAAAAACGCGACCAGCTCTTGCGCGCAGCCGATATCGGGCACCTGTTCGGCACCATGACCACGCGCGTCGCCGTGCGACGCGGTACCACGCTGCGCGGGTTCGCCTACGTCTTCATGGAGTTGTTCTCGCCGCGACTCACGCGCGCTGTGGTGGACGCGACGCTGAAGGGCGAAGGTTCCAGCTATGAATTGTAGGAAGGGCGTGAATCGTGATTCGTCTCCCACCACCCCGGCGCTACGCGCCACCCCTCCTCCGGCAGTAGGGGATGTCGTGATTCGACTCTTAAATCAAACTTCCTCTTCCCCGCTTGGCGGACGGCTGGGTACGGAGGATCGACTCACCAATCACGAATCACTGATCACGCTTTGGGGGTAGAAGTTCGGCAACGCGGCTGATCACGTGATCATGGGCCCAGTCGAGATCGCCCACGAGGCTGTAGCGGATCCTGCCGTCGGGCCCGATGACGAAGCTCGCCGGCAGGATGCGCGCATTCCATGCCTTCGCCACCTTCATCTCGGGATCGAGCAGGATCGTGAAATCCACCTTCATCTGGGCCAAAAAAATTTCCTCACGCGCGCTTCGGGCTCGTCCAGGTTGACGGCAAGCACCTCGAACGGCCTGTCCGCCAGTTTTTCCTTCAGGCGCTGGATCGAGGGCATCTCGTCACGGCATGGCACGCACCACGTCGCCCAGAAGTTCACCAGCACCACCTTGCCGCGGTAGTCCGCAAGCCGGTGCCCGCGTCCGTCAAGCTCCCGCAGCTCGAGTCCCGGCGTGGGACCTCCTGACCATGGCTTGAGGTCGGCAGCGCCGGATGGGGCGGCAGCAAGGACCGTCAGGCATAGCAACGCCACTTGCAGGATCGAAATCATCGGGAACAGGCGCAGCGGCAGCGTGTCCGGGGACACGCCACCGTGGCAACAAACTACGCGATTTTCAGCTCGCGCGCGGCGAGGGTGTACTGGAAGGAATCCGGATCGAGCTGATCCAGCCGCCCTTCCGCCGTTTCGCCGTTCGGATACATGAAGTACGGGATCTTCGCTCGGTTGGAACCCGGCAACTGCACGTCGTGCGCGTAACTGTACGCGAGCCAGTTCATCTCCCAGCTCCCGAACAGCCGTTTGCGTGCGGCGACGACTTTCTCGCTATTGAGCGCGAGATTGCCCGGCGGCTCTTCCAGCACGACCTTGCGCACGTCGGCCGGATCCACCGGTATCCAGCCATGGCCTTGCGCGTAGAACTCGGCGCGGCAGTGCTGGGCGCGGGTGATGTTTTCCGTGCCCACGCCCAGGCTCGCGTATCCATGCTGGGATCGCGCCACCCGCACGCCGTAGACGTCGCGCGCCGGGATGCCGATCGAGCGCGCCAGCCCCACGAAGAGAGCGTTCAAGTCGCCGCACTTGCCACCGAAGTTGCGCGTCTCGAGCATCGCCTTGATGTCGCCCCAGCCGCAGCCGCGCACCTTGGGATCGCGGAAAGTGTTGTCGACCACCCATTCGTAGATCGCGCGCGCCTTCTCGACGTCGGTCCTCGCGCCCTTGGTGATGTCGCGCGCCGTGTCGAGCACGATGCCGTCGGTCGGAATGAGTTCGGTCGCCTGCAAGTTGAGCTTGAGCACGGCGGGGTCTTCCTTGACTCCGCTACCGGGGACGGATGCGTCCACGACATAATCCCTTGTCGCAAAGCGACTGACCAGCACCAGTTTCGGGCTTTTCGCCGACGCGGGAAACGCGGCGTGGACGATGCCCATGCTGTATTTCGCGTCCTGCGAGAAGCTGACATTTCCGCCCTCTGCGCTCCAGCTATTACCGAGGCTCTTCTGGAAGGACGTGTCGGCCGTGAGTGGCACCGGCAGCCACACCCGCGTCACGCCCGCCGGCTGGAGAATTTCGGCACTGGTCGTCACCTCGAATACCCTCCATGGACCAGGGGTGGACGCCGCGCTAATCCGCGACAGGCCCGAAACCGCAACAGCGGCAGGCAACGCAACCGATGTCTTGATGAACGCGCGTCTATTCATGGGTGCTCTCCCTATGGCACGAGAACGGCAACCTTCCGGCCTGGGAATCCGGATCGAGGAATCTACCGCTTGCCGGCGTGACAGACAAGCTGCTTCCCTGTTAATAACACCGGGCAAAACAAGGTCATTCCGCCGCGCGCTTTGAAAAGTCCGCGATCCGGAAGCCAAGCAGCCACAGCGCCGCGAAGTAGGTCGCCGCGCCTAGCAGCACCACCCAGACCAGATACGCGGCGCGCGCGGCGCCGCCCATAACGAGCCAGGAAGCGTAGCTGCCGGTAGCAATCCACAGCACCGCGGCCATGGCGTACACCGCAATCGCGAGCTTGAACAGGAAGATTGACCAGCCCGGTTGCGGAGTGTAGATGTCGCGGCGGCGCAGGCCCCGCAGCAGCAGCGCCGCATTGATGCACGCGCCCAGGCCGATCGCCAGTGCCAGCCCCGCATGCCGTAACGGCAGGATGAACGCGAAGTTCATGAGCTGGGTCAACCCAAGCGTCACGAGCGCGATCTTGACCGGTGTCTTGATATCCTGCCTGGCATAGAAACCGGGGGCGAGCACTTTCACCATGACAAGCCCGACCAGTCCCACGCTGTAAGCCATCACCGCGCGCCGCGTCGCGTAGACGTCCTCAGCGCCGAACGCGCCGTAATGAAACAGCGTGGCGACGAGCGGCACGGCGAGCAG
>JBGQGU010000186.1:0-6461 GCA_041497655.1 Gammaproteobacteria bacterium | reverse complement strand
GGCCTGGATTACGTCGCCGGGCAGCGCGAGCGCATCGACCGCGACACCGAGGAGCTCTCGCGCATCCTGCGCGTGCTTTCGCAGCTCGAGCGCGATGTCGCGCAGCGCGCGCCCGATGTCATGCTTCCTCCCCGATCCGCGCCCGGCCTGCTGCCGGCGTCGATTGCCGTCATGGCGGCCGCTGATGGCGCCGTCGCGCTCGAGATCGTGCGCATCGCGCCCAGTGCCGGCGGGCCGGCGCGCGCGCAACGCATCGTCTATCGCATCGCCGACACGGCGCTGACGCGCAGCGCCTCGCCCGCCGGAACGGGCTTGCCGGTCGCTCCGGCGGCCGATCCGGTGGAATTGCTGCCCGGCGCGCGGCAGCTCGCCGTGCGCGTGTTCGCCGGCGGCTTCTGGACCGAGCCGGGCACCGGCGAGGTCGGCGTGCAACCGCCCACGCGTGCAACCGGCCTCGAAGTGGCGGTCGAAAGCGCCGACGGCGCGCGCTACGTGCGGGTGTTCGCGCTATGAGAGGCCGGGCGGAGCGCGGCGCGGCGGTGGTGATGGCGATGCTGGTGGTCGCGGTGACGGCGACGCTGGTCACCGGCGTGTTCTGGCGGCAGAACGTCATCATGCGCCAGGCGGAAAACGAGCTGTCCTATGCGCAGGCGAAGTGGCTCATTCGCGGCGCGATCGACTGGGCTGGCGTCATCCTGCGGGAGGACGCGCGCACCTCCAGCGTGGACCACTTTGGCGAGCCGTGGGCGGTGCCGCTCGCGGACACGCATTTGAACCAGGACGACGGGCGCGATCCCGTCTATCTCTCCGGCGAAATCCGCGACGAGCAGGCGAAATTCAATCTGCTTAATCTCGCGGGGCCGGCGGGCGTGAACGCGCGCGAGTTGGCGGTATTGCGCCGGCTGCTGGCGCTGGTCGGCGCGAGCGAAGGGTTCGCCGATCCGGTCGCCGAGCGCGTGCTGGCCGCGGTGCCGGGCGAGGGCGGGCGCAAGCAGACTGCCCTCGGGCTCGCCTCGATCGATGATCTGCTCGGGCTGGAGGGCATCGGCGCCGCTGCCATCGAGCGGCTGCGGCCATTCGTAACGGTGCTGCCGCAGCCGACGCCGGTCAACGCAAACACCGCGTCCGCGGAGGTGCTGGCGGCCCGCTTCGAGAACCTCGCGCTCGCCGATGCGCGGCGCCTGGTCGCGAGCCGCGACCGCGCGTTTTTCAAGGACCGGACCGATGTCCTCAACCGCATCGGACAACTCAGGCTCCAGGCAAGTGATGCGGAGATCTCGGTGGCGACGCGGTTTTTCTCCGTAACCGGGACGGTGAGCTACCGGCGCGCGCGGCTGCACGCCCAGGCCCTGCTCAGGCGCGAAGCCAACCGGGTGGAAGCGGTGTGGCTGCGGGAGGCCGCTTGAAGACGCTGCGCGTGCGGCTGTGCCCGCTCGGCGAGCTAGGCGCCGATTCCGCGCTCGATTTCGAGATCATCGACGGGGAGCATCGCGTGTTGGAGCGCGGCATCGCGGTGCCGGGAGCGCTGCCGCGGCTCGCGCGCACGGAGCTCGTGATCGCAGCGCCCGACGCGCTGCTGCTCGACGCGACGTTGCCGCGTCTTTCCGGCGCGCGGCTGCGCGCGGCGCTGCCCGCGCTTGCCGAGCCCCTGCTGCTCGGAGACATCGACCATGCGTTTGTCATCGCCGGCCGGCCCGACGGCGCGGGACGCGCGACTCTCGCGGTGCTTGAGCGCGCGCTTTTCAAGCGCGCCCTCGAATTGTTCGCCCGGCTCGGGATCGTGCCGGCCAGCGCGACCCCGGAACCGCTTACGCTCGCCGCAGGCGAAGGAAGGTGGCGGCTTCGGCTTGGCCGCGCGTACGGCAGCTTGCGCATGGGCGAGCGGCTCGGCATCGCGTGTTCCTATTCCGGGGGCGCGGATCCGCCGGTGGAATTGCGCCTCGCGCTGGAACAGGCGGGCGCGGCAAGGCCTGAGGCGATCGAAGTCGAGGGAGAATGCGACATCACTGCCTGGGCCGCATCGCTCCGCGTGAAAGTACTTGCGGTTGCACCCGATCTCACCCGTGCGGCGCCGGTCGCGCTCGAATTGCTGCAATATGAATTCGCGCCGCGCATGGTCGACTGGCGCGCCTGGCGCCTGCCCGCTGCGCTTGCCACGGCGCTCGCGCTCGTCTGGATCGCCGGCCTCAATATCGACGCCTGGCTCAAGCTGCGCGAGGAGCGGCAGTTGCGCAGCCAGATGAATTCAGCTTTTCGCGAAGCGTTTCCGCGGGTGCCGGTGGTGCTCGATCCGCTGGCACAGATGCGGCGCGCGCTCGCCGACATGCGCTCCGGCGCCGGCACCGGCGACGCGGGGGATTTCCTTCCGCTTGCCGCGAGCTTCGCGCAAGCCGTGCAGGCGGACGCCGAAGCGGTGCAGCTGATCGAATACCGCGACCGCGCGCTGCTGGTGCGCTTCGAGTCCCGGGCCGTGGACTCGGCAGCGAAGCGAGACGCTCTCATCGGGCGCCTGGTGAAGGGTGGGCTGACGGCGAGATTTTCCGATTCGATGTTGAACGTGCGCAAGGGAGGCGGGACGTGATCGCCAGGCTGCGCGCGTGGTGGCTGGGACTGGCCCGCCGCGAGCGGGTGATGACGGCGGCGGCCGGGTCGTTCGTGCTGCTGGCGCTTCTCTACCTGATCGCGATCGAGCCGGCATGGAAAGCGCGCGAGCGGCTGGGGGCCGAATTGCCCCGCTTGCGCGCGCAGGCGGCCGAAGTCAATTCGCTCGCGCAGGAAGCGCGACAGCTGACGAGCCGCGGCGTCGCGGTGGAATCGGCGGCCACGGCGAAGACCGCGCTCGAACAGTCGCTCGCGCGCGCGAACCTTGGTGGCGCGCGCGTCGCCATGCTCGACGAGCGCCGCGTTACGGTGAGTGCCAAGGCCATGCCGGTGACGCAATGGCTCGCGTGGGCGGAAGAAGCGGCACGCGAATCGCGGCTGCGCATCGCCGCCGTCCGGATTACGAGAACCTCCGTCCGCGCCGTGGTCGATGCCGAGGCCACATTCGAAATCGCGGCGCGGCAATGATGCGATCTTCCGGGATGCGCTACGGCGCGGGCCTTGCGCTCGCCGCCGTCCTCGCGGCTGCGTTGACCGCGGCCGTGCGCGCACCCGCTGCGTGGGTCGGCGACTGGCTGCAGGCGCAAGGCAGACTGCGCCTCGTCGACGCGCGCGGCACGGTCTGGAGCGGCTCGGCGATGCTCGGGCTGAGCGACGGGCGGCAGGTGATGCTCCTTCCGGGGCGCCTTTCGTGGAAGATCGGGCTCGCCGCGATTGCGTCCGGCCGCGTGACGGCCGACGTTTCGCATCCGGCACTGGCCGCGCCGCTCGCAGTTTCGCTCGCGGCGAAGTCGATCGCGCTGAAAGCGGGCCAGGCGGAGTTGCCCGCGGCGCTGCTCGCGGCGCTCGGCGCGCCGTTCAACACCGTGCGACCCGGGGGAGCCCTCGGTTTGCGCTGGACCGACGTCGAGCTCAAAGGCGGCGTGCTCGCGGGCAATCTCCAGATCGACTGGCGCGAAGCGCAGTCGGCGTTGTCGACGGTCGCACCCTTGGGAAGCTATCGCCTGCAGGTGACCGGAGCGGGCGACACTGCACGCCTGCAGCTCGACACCTTGCGCGGGCCGCTGCGCCTGCAAGGCAGCGGAACGGTGAAAGGGGGGCGGGTGAGTTTCAAGGGAATGGCTTCGGCCGACCCGGAAATGCGCCCGGCGCTGATCGGGCTGATCAGTGTGCTCGGGCCTCGGGTGGGAGATCAAGCGCTCCTCGCCATAGAAACGTGATATAAATTAATGACATACAGTTTTACCTTCCAGTAAGTATGCAGCATGTGGCGGCCTTGCCACATGTCCTTCGCGATTGTTTCCCTTTGGAGGATAATTCGCTCCCTGTCCTCGAAACTTGGGAGAAATGAAGGACATGCCTTTGGGACTTCGAGTGAATGCGCAGGATCGGGCTGGCGCGCCCACGGAGCCTTCGCGGGCAGGGCGGCTTTGCCTGTGGGTGGCGACGCTGCTGGTGGCGCTCACGCTCAGCGCAGGCGCGGCGGCTCAGGAGCGCGTGACGCTCAATTTCTCGAATACCGAGATCGACGCGGTGGTGCGCGCGATCGCCCAGTTCACCGGCAAGGTCTTCATCGTCGATCCGCGCGTTAAGGGCACGCTCACTCTCACGATCGAGCAACCGCTTTCTCCCGACCAGGCGCTGGCGGCATTGAGCGCCGCGCTGCGCATGCAGGGCGTCGTCCTGGTCGAATCGGGCGGCGTCGTGCGCGTGGTGCCGGAGGCTGACGCCAAGCTCCAGGGCGGAGCGGTGCAGTCCGGGCCTCCCGTGGGCGCGGCGCGGGGCGACGAGCTGGTGACGCAGGTATTCCGGCTGAACTACGCGGCGGCGGCGAGCATCGTCCAGGTGCTGCGCCCCCTGATCGCGCCGAACAACACCATCAGCGCCTTTCCGGCGAACAACACCATCGTCGTCACGGATTTTTCGGAAAACATTCGCCGCATCGCGCGCATCATCGCCGCGATCGACACGCCGGCCGGCAGCGAAATCGATATCGTCCGGCTGCAGCACGCGATCGCGAGCGATCTCGCGGTCCTGTTGGGGAAGATACTCGACGCCACGGCGCAGGGCGGGGACGCAAGCCAGAGGGTGACGGTACTGGCGGAACCGAGCAGCAATTCTCTTCTCATTCGTTCCGCGAGCCCGGCGCGAGTAAACCTCGTGCGCACGTTGATCGCCAAGCTCGACCAGCCCTCGGCGGTGCCGGGCAACATCCACGTCGTGTATCTGAAAAACGCCGAGGCGACCCGCCTGGCGCGCACGCTGCTCGGCGCTGGGGGCGGCGATTCCGCCGGAGGTCTAACCCCGTCTACCACCCCTTCGGCATTTCAAGCGGCGGGTCGGCCTCCGGGTTCGCCTCCGTCGACGCAACCTCTCGGAGGCGCCCCGACGGCTCCGAGCGCAACCGCGGCGCCGGTATCAGGGCACGTCGGCGGTGCGCAGATTCAGGCCGACCCGACGACCAACACCCTCATCATCACCGCGCCGGACGCGGTCTATCGCCAGTTGCGCGTCGTCATCGACAAGCTCGACGTGCGCCGCGCGCAAGTATTCATCGAAAGCCTGATCGTGGAGGTGACCGGCGATCAGGCGGCCGAGTTCGGCATCCAGTGGCAGACCGGGCTCGGAAACGCGGCCGCCGGCAGCGGGGCCGGGGCGATCGGGGGCACCAACTTCGGAACAACCGTTCTCGGCCAGAACATACTCGGGGTGGCTCAGAATCCGGCCACGGTCGGCACGGGGCTCAACATCGGCATCGTGCGCGGACAGATCACCTTGCCGGGCGTCGGCACCATAACCAACCTGCAGTTCCTGGCGCGCGCGCTGGAGCAAAACACCAAGGCGAACATACTGTCCACGCCCAACATCCTGACGCTGGACAACGAGGAGGCGCGCATCATCGTCGGGCAGAACGTCCCCTTCATTACCGGACAATTCACGACTGCCGCGTCGGCGACCGTCAATCCGTTCCAGACCATCGAGCGCCGCGACGTCGGCCTCACGCTTCGGGTCCGGCCGCAGATCAGCGAGGGGGGCACCATCAAGCTGGTGATCTACCAGGAGGTGTCCCGCGTCGAGAGCGACACCAACCCCGCCGGCATCATCACCAACATACGCGCGATCGAGACCAACGTTCTGGTCGACGACGGCTCCATCGTGGTGCTGGGGGGGCTGGTGCAGGACAGCGTGACCAGTAACGTGGAGAAGGTGCCGCTGCTCGGCGATATTCCGTTTCTCGGCCAATTATTCCGCTACGAGACGCGCCGGCAGCAGAAGACCAACCTGATGGTGTTCCTGCGCCCGTTCGTCGTGCGCGACGAAACCGCCGGCCGCTCGCTCGTGGTCGATCGCTACGACCAGATGCGCATGCTCGAGGAAAGCACGAGGCAGAGCCCGCATCCGTTGCTCCCCGACATGGAGCCTCCGGTCATGCCGCCGCTTGGCCCGGATTCGAAACCCGCTGCCAATCCGGGCGCGGCGGTGAATCCACCCCCGGTTTCACCCGCGACGCCTACTCCTTAGAGCGCCTAAAAAAATGACCGGCTCTGCTTTACTCCCCTCCTTTTCAAGGGTGAGCCGGGGTTTCGAGGACCATGTGTCCGAGCCGGCGAACGCCCAACTCGATGCAGCGAGTTGGGACGGGCGGGGTGGATGCGAAAAGATCCAAATCGCGCCTTCCAGGCGTGGTAGACGCGGGGTGGTTACGTGGGCACCTCTTGCTCCCACCACCCCGCCCGCTTGCGCGGGCACCCCGTCCGTCCAGTCGCGCTGCATCGCGACTGTCGTTCGCCGGCTCGGAGGCATGCTCCTCGAAACCCCGGCTCACCCTCTGGCAGGAGGGGAATTCATTTTGTTAGGCG
>JBGQGU010000185.1:0-6471 GCA_041497655.1 Gammaproteobacteria bacterium | reverse complement strand
GCGAGCAACATCGTATCGCCGCCGCGCGCGGCGATGAGTGAGAGGCCGAGCGGGCAACCGTCGAGCTTCGCCAGCGGCAGCGACACCTGCGGCAGCCGCGCAAGCCCGGCGGCGCACAACAGGGCGAGCGCGCGGGCGCGAAAATCCTCGGTTTCGGCGGGAAGGGCATTCCTGATCGGTGCGATGCCCGGCACGGTGGGCAGCACCAGTACCGCGCCGCCGGCGAGCAGGCGCTCCATGTGGCGCGCGATTTCTTCACGCCGTACCTTGGCCGGGCCGACCAGGTTGCGGTCGAGATCCGCGGCCCATTGGACGCGCTGCTTGATCCCGGGCCCGAGATTGGGCTTGACGCGCGTAACCCACTCGCTGTGCAGTGCCCACGCCTCGGCCCCCTGCAGAACACGGAATACCTGGAACCACTGCGGCAGGCCATCGGCGGCCACGGTCACGGGCTCGGGTTTTCCAAGCAACGCGCTGATCCGCTTGACGGCGGGGTCGAGCACCCGGGCGACGGCATCGCCCGCCAGCGCAAAGGCATCCTGCGCGAGCAGCAGCCGGCGCGGCGTGCCGCTCCTCTCCTCGCGGAGCAGCACGTGGCCGACGCGTTCGAGCACCTCGGCGCTGCGCGCGAACCAACCGCAGGTGTCGAAGCTCGGCGCGAGCGGACACGCTCCCTCCAGCGACACGCGCCCGTGGGTGGGCCGTATGCCGTAGATTCCGCAAAAGCTCGCCGGCGCGCGCACCGACCCCCCGGTGTCGCTGCCCAGCGCAAAATCGCAAAGGCCGCCCGCCACCGCCGCCGCCGAGCCGCTCGACGACCCGCCGGGGATGCGACCCGGCGCGTTGACGTTGACCGGCGTGCCGTAATGCGCGTTTTCGCCATTCAGGCTCCAGGTAATCTCGTCGGTATGGGTTTTGCCCACCAGATCGGCGCCGGCATCGAGCAGGAGCTGCACCACCGGCGCGGTCCGCGCCGCCGCGTCGTGCGTGCGCAGCCAGTCGGGGCTGCCGAAGCCGCTCTTGTGGCCGGCAATGTCGTAAATGTCCTTTACGCCGAACGTGAGACCCGTGAGCGGCCCGCCCGGCGCGCCTTTCATCTCGGCGTGGGTATGGCGGCAGAACGCGCCCAGCTTGTCGTTGGCGACGATCTTGTTCATTGAATGCCGTGAATCGTGATTCGTGATTCGTGAGTCGAGATCATGTTTAAAACCGGATCAAAAATAGCCACGGAATCACACGGAATGACACGGACAATAACCCGACCCCCTTAGAGTCCCCGTAATCATCTAAGAATTTCTGTGTGGTTCCGTGTGTTTCCGTGGTTAAAACGGTTTCTGAGATGGCTTCTAGATACTCTTGGCGAGTCGCGCCAAGAGTTTCTCATGGATGCCGTTGAAGCCGCCGTTGCTCATGATGACGATATGATCGCCGGGTTTCGCTGCCCCCGCGACAGCTGCGAGCAGACGGTCGAAATCTGCGCAGGCTTCGGCTTTCGCGCCGAGCGGCGCCAGTGCCGCGGCGGCGTCCCATTGCAGTCCGGCGCTATAGCAATACACGCGGTCGGCGCCCGCGAGGCTCGCCGCGAGCCGGTCCTTCATGACGCCCGCCTTCATGGTATTGGAACGCGGCTCGAGCACCGCCAGAATTCGGGAGCGATTCACTTTCGCGCGCAAACCGTCCAGCGTCGCCGCGATTGCCGTCGGATGATGCGCAAAATCGTCGTAGACGGTAACGCCGCCTGCCACGCCGCGCATCTCCATGCGCCGCTTGACGCCCTCGAAGCCGCCAAGCGCGGTGATTGCTTGCGCCGGCTTGACGCCGCAGTGTCGCGCGGCAGCGATGGCAGCGAGCGCGTTGGCATGGTTATACGCCCCCTGCAGCGCCCACTGCACGCGGCCCTGTTTTTCCCCGCGCCACTGCACGTCGAACCCATCCGCCGCGACGGCGGTCGCAGCCCAGCCGTCAGTCACCCCGAAGCGTTCCACCGGCGTGTAGCAGCCACGCGCCAGCACGCGCGCAAGCGCCGCGTCCGCGCCATTCGCGACGATCAGGCCGCTCGCGGGGAGCGTGCGCACGAAGTGGTGGAACTGCGTTTCGATCGCCGCGAGGTCGGGAAAGATGTCGGCGTGGTCGAACTCAATGTTGTTGAGGATGGCAGTGCGCGCCGGGTAGTGGACGAACTTGGAGCGCTTGTCGAAGAAAGCGGTGTCGTACTCGTCTGCCTCGACCACGAAAAATCCCCCCTGCCCCCCTTTGTCAAAGGGGGGTGTGCGGGAATTGCTTCCCCCTTTGGCAATGGGGGGTTGGGGGGCAGGGCTCCCCCCTTTAGCAAAGGTGGGATGGGGGGGATTTGGACGCGCCGAGACGCCGAAATTCGCCGGGACCCCGCCGATCAGGAATCCGGGCGCCAGCCCGGATTCCTCAAGGATCCACGCCAGCATGGAGGCAACTGTGGTCTTGCCGTGGGTGCCGGCGACGGCAGCGACCCAGCGCCCCGCGAGTACGTTGTCCCTAAGCCATTGCGGGCCGGAGATGTAGGGCAACCCGCGGTCGAGGATCGCCTCCATGAGTGGGTTGCCTCTCGTTACGACATTGCCGATGACGAAAGCGTCAGGTTGGAGGGCGATTTGATCCACGTCCCAACCATTGATCAACTCGATGCCGGAGGCAGCGAGTTGATTGCTCATCGGCGGATAGACGTTGGCGTCGCAGCCGGTGACGCGGTGCCCCGCCGCGCGCGCGAGGAGCGCGAGGCCGCCCATGAAAGTGCCGCAGATGCCGAGGATGTGGAGGTGCATCAATTAGCCGCCAAGACGCCAATACTACAGTGTTGAATTTTGAATGTTGAGTTTTGAGTGGAACGCGTGCTTGGGTGTTAACTCAACATTTAACACTCAGCATTCAACACTGTTATTTCTGGCCGCCGATGAACGCCGATTTTAGCGGATTTAGCATATCATCCACTCCGAGTCGCAACATCGGAAAACGAATCAAGGAGAGCGATCATGCGTTTCTTTGGCTTGGCACTGATTCTCATTGCGCCGGCCCGCAGGGCGCTGGCAGTTGCGCTTGCTGGCGTCGTGCTGGCGCTTGGCGGTTGTTCTTCCACCGGAGGTTTTTCGACAACGGCAGTACAATCGCCGAAGAACATCATCATCATGCTCGCGGACGGCGCGACGTCCACGCAGTGGGACTTCGGCCGCTATTCGAGCAAGGTGCTGCGCGACCAGCCATTCGTCACGACCGACGTCGTATTCAAGCAAGGATCGCTCGGTCTCCTCAGCACGCATCCAAGCGACGCCTACGTGGTGGATTCAGCGGCAGCGGGGTCGGCGATGTCAACCGGCTTCAAGGTCAACAACGCCGCGATAGCCGTCACGCGGGACAGGAAATCGGTACCCACAGCAATGGAAGTGGCAAAGGCCAAGGGCAAGCGTATTGGGTTGGTGACGACGGCAACCGTCTACGACGCGACTCCGGCCGCCTTCAGCCTGCATGCGCTGTCGCGCCGCGACTCGCAGGGGCTGGTGGACCAATATCTCGCGCTGGAGCCCGAGGTGCTGATGGGCGGGGGCGCGGATTATTTCCTGCCCGCGGCAACTTCCGGGGGCAAGAGGAAGGACGGCAAGGATATCATCGCCGCTTTCCGCGCCAAGGGCTACCAGATCGCGAGGAATACGGCAGAACTCAAGGCTGCCACAGGCACCAGGTTGCTCGGGCTGTTCGCCGACGAGGACATGGATTTCGAGCTGGACCGTGATCCAGCGAAGGAGCCCACGACCGCCGAGATGGCCGCGGCCGCCCTCAGGGTGCTTTCCCGGGACAGCCCGAACGGGTTCGTCCTGCTGGTCGAAAACGAGAACACCGACACCGCCGGCCACGCCAATGACGCTGCGTCGCTCATGCACGCGCTGTGGGCATTCGACGAGGCGGTCAAAGTCGCGCTCGACTTTCAGCGCCGCACGCCGGACACCCTGCTGATCATCACCGGCGACCACGAGACCGGCGGATTTTCTCCGACTTACGCGCTCAAGGACCTGAGCACGCTTTCGAGCAGAAACCGCTTCTATTCTGGAGACGACCAACTGCGGATGCTCGGGCGCATCACGATGTCGCTCAACCGCGTAAAGGAAGAGCTCGGCAGGAAGCCGTCAGGAGAGGTGCTGGACAGACTGCTCGCCGGGCATTTCCCGGGCTTCAGGCTCGATCCCGACCTGCGCGAGCTGATCCTCAACCAGAAGACGCGCGAGCGGAATTTCAGCTATCTGCCGCAAAACCTGCTGGGACGGATGGTGGCGCGCCAGACCGGCTACTACTGGGGAACCTCGGGCCACACCCCCGAGCCTGCGGTGGTTGGCGCAATGGGTCCCGGCGCCGAATCATTCCGCGGCTACCAGGACAACACGGACTTCGGCAAACACATGCACCGGCTGATCGAAGGCAAGTAAACCGCCGGCACAATAAACAAGGCGCGGGCCATTCTTATCATGGATGTTCCGACACGCGTCGGAACATCCATCGGTGAAAGACGAGCGTCCCTACGATCATCGTCACGAGAGAATAGACCGGATCGAGCTCGCGCGCGGTGAAGATCGATTCGGTCGTCAGCGCCGAGCCCTCGTAGTTGGCGATGAGCGCGAGAAACACGTTGTTCACCGCGTGCAGCCCGATGGCGAGCTCGAGCCGCCCGTCGCGCAGCGCGACGGTCGCGAGCAGCATGCCGATCACGAAGTAGTTGGCGGCCATGATGAGCACGCCGTGCTCGTGCACCTCGGGATTGAGCAGATGCGGCACCGTGAAAACAAGGCTGCTCGCGACCGCGATCAGCGCCGGCCGGCGTGTGAGCAGCCCGATCCCCTGCATGGCGTAGCCCCGGAACACCAGCTCCTCGGTCGTGGTCTGGATCGGTGTCAGCACCAGCACCATCGCGAGGAACACGAAAAAGCGCCCAGGGTCGAAGCTCAGGTAATAGCGGTCAGGGAAAAGCAGGTTCTCGATCACCACTATTACCGCTGCGATGACCGTCCACACCAGCGCGCCACGCCACACGCGCCGCCAGTCCACGCGCGCTTCGGGAGTGACGAGACTCAGCAGCGGTCGCCGGTGTATCAGCTTCACCGTCAGGATGAGCCCCGCCAGCATCATGAAGATCGAGAAATTGACCGCCAGGTACTCGAGCAGCTGGTCGCTGACGCCGGCGCCCACGAGCAAGAGATAAGGCACGTAGCCCAGCACCAGCCAGAAGAAGGCGATGGTGAAGGCCCCGAGCGCGTAGCGCCACCACTGGTTCTTTCCCTGGCGCGCGAGGTCGAGATAGCGTTCGGTCTGCGGCAGCATCTTGAATGCGTGAATCGTGATTCGTGGGTCGTGATTCGTGGATTGTGCGTCGTGAACGCGCCCCCGGGTCGATTCACGAATCACGAATCACAAATCACGCCTTTTCGGGATCGTAAGCAAGGTTGGGCGCGAGCCAGCGCTCGGCCTCCGCCACCGGCATGCCCTTGCGGCGTGCGTAGTCCTCGAGCTGGTCGCGCTCCACCTTGCCGACCGCGAAGTACTGCGATTCGGGGTGGGACAAATAGAAGCCGCTGACGGCTGCCGCGGGGTGCATGGCGTAGGACTCGGTCAGCCGCATGCCGATGCGCTCGGCCTTGAGCAGCTCGAACAGCGGACCCTTCTCGGTGTGATCGGGGCACGCGGGATACCCCGGCGCCGGACGAATGCCGCGGTATTTCTCCGCGATCAGCGCGGCATGGTCGAGTCGCTCGTCGCGACCGTAACCCCAGAATTCCCGGCGCACGCGCTTGTGCAGCAATTCCGTGAACGCTTCCGCCAGGCGGTCGGCAAGCGCCTTCAGCATGATCGCGCTGTAGTCGTCGTGCTTGTTCTCGAATTCCTTCAACTTCTTCTCGATGCCGATGCCGGCGGTGACGGCGAACGCCCCCACGTAGTCGGCCACGCCCGAGCCCTTCGGCGCGACGAAATCCGCGAGGCACAGGTTGGGGCGGCCGGTCGGCTTCACGTTCTGCTGGCGCAGGTTGTGCCAGGTCATCAGCGTCCGTGCGCGCTTCTCGTCCGCGTAGATCTCGATGTCCTCGGCGCTGACCGACGCCGCGGGAAAGAGACCGAACACGGCGCTGGCGGTGAGCCACCGCCCCGCGATGATTCTCTTCAACATGGCGCGCCCCTCTTCGTAGACGGCGCGCGCGGCCTTGCCCACGATGGGGTCCTCGAGTATCGCCGGGAACGGGCCCGACAGCTCCCACGCCTGGAAGAACGGGCCCCAGTCGATGTGCTCCGCGATCTCGGCGAGGTCGTAGTTCTTGAGCATGCGCGTGCCGATCACCTCGGGCCGGGGCGGCACGTACCCCGTCCAGTCGGTCTTCAAGGCGTTGGCGCGCGCCTGAGAGAGCGGCACGAGCTCCAGCCCCTTCTTCCCCTCGTGCTGCCGGCGCACGCGCTCGTATTCGC
>JBGQGU010000184.1:0-6472 GCA_041497655.1 Gammaproteobacteria bacterium | reverse complement strand
TCCTGAGCGCGTCGGCTTTTTCCGCCAACGGCGGAGGCACGGCGCCCTGTGATTCCATGAAACGGCGGCTCCCGACCGCGACTTTTCTCCCGCCGATTTCTCCCAGAACCCCCTGGCCCGTTACGGACTCGAATTTCTCGACCGGAGACAAGCGCACGCCACGATCCTCGGCACTCTTGACGATGGCCTGGGCGAGGGGATGCTCGCTCGCTCGCTCGAGGCTCGCGATGAGCGTCAGCGCGTCGTTCTCTTCAATGCCTTCGACTACGAGATCCGTGAGCTGCGGCTTGCCCAGCGTGAGCGTCCCGGTCTTGTCCATCACGAGCGTGTCCACCTCGCGCAGCTTTTCCACGGCTTCCGCGTTGCGAAACAGGATGCCGTTCAACGCCCCTTGTCCCATCGCGACCGTGATCGAAATCGGCGTGGCCAGTCCGACCGCGCAGGGACAGGCGATGATCAGTACGGCAACCGCGTTGACCAGCGCGTAGGTCAATCGGGGCTCCGGCCCGTAGAACCACCACACTGCCGCCGTGACGATCGCGATCACGATGACGGTCTGCACGAAATACGCGGCCACCCTATCCGCGAGGCGCTGCACGGGAGCGCGGGTACGCTGTGCCTGGGCCACCATGTGCACGATCTGCGAGAGCAGAGTTTCTGCGCCGACGCGCTCGGCGCGGATGACGAGCGTCCCTTTCCCGTTGATCGTGGCGCCGGTCACTTTGCTTCCTGGCTTCTTGGGAACGGGAAGGGGCTCGCCCGTGATCATGGACTCGTCCACGTTTGACGATCCCTCGATGCAGACTGCGTCCACCGGCATTTTCTCGCCCGGGCGCACGCGCAGCTTGTCGCCGACCTGCACCTCGCCGAGCGGCACTTCCACCTCGCGCCCATCGGACTCGATGCGCAGCGCCGTGTTCGGCGCGAGCGCCAGCAGCTTGCGGATCGCCTGGCTGGTTTCACCAATGGCGCGCAGTTGCATCACTTCGCCCAGCATTACCAGAGTCACGATCACCGCGGCCGCTTCGAAATAGGTGCCGACTTCACCGCCGTGGCTGCGGAATTCCTGAGGGAAGAGGCTGGGCGCGAATACCGCGGCGACGCTGAAGACGTAAGCGAGCGCGACACCGAGCCCGATCAGGGTGTACATATTGGGACTGCGGTTCTTGAGCGAGCGCCAGAATTTGTGGAAGAACGGCCAGCCGCTCCACAGCACGACCGGCGTGCCCAGCGCGAGCTCCACGTACATGCGCACGTGCGGCGCAAGTCCGAGCGGCTGCGTGATGCCGAAGTATGGCGCCATCGCGATGAACGCCAACGGCGCCGACAGCACCGCACCGACCCAGAACCTGCGCGTCATGTCCCGCAGTTCCGAGTCGTCCTCCCGCGCGCCCGCCACGGGCACGAGCGCCATGCCGCACTTCGGGCAGTTGCCCGGCTTCGGGCTGAGGACTTCCGGATGCATTGGGCAGGTGTACTCGGCCGCTGCCGGCGCCGCGGGAATCACCGGCACCAGCGCCATGCCGCACTTGGGGCAGGAACCGGGGCCGTCCTGCACGATTTCCGGGTGCATCGGGCAGGTGAACTGTGTAACTTTGCGCGCGGTCGTGGCGGTGGCGGAAGACTTGGCGAGGTACTTCGCTGGATCTGCTTTGAACGCGGAGAGGCAGTGCTTGCTGCAAAAGTAGTACGTGACGCCAGCGTGCTCGTGCACGCCTGCAGCGGACTTCGGGTCCACCTGCATGCTGCACACCGGGTCCGTGATCGTATCCGCTGCCGATCGAGTCGCGCCGGCGCGCTTCGCGAGATACTTCGTGGGATCGGCCTGAAACTTCATGCGGCAGCCATTGCAGCAGAAGTAATACCGGGTCCCTTCGTGGTCGAAGAAATGAGCTGCCGTGGCCGGGTCGACCGTCATGCCGCAGACCGGGTCGGTCGCCGCGCCGTGCTTGTGAGGTTGCCCATGCATTTCGTGCATCTGACGTGAATTTTTCTTCGCCGTTTCCATTTGTTCTCCTGCTGCCGTATTAATCGGTCTTAGGAACCTTGGCTGCCCCGCATTTGAGGTCCACCATGGTTCGCAGTGTCGCTTCCTCAGCGACGAAGACGTCCAGGGCCAAAGGATCAAACTGGATGCCGGACTGACGCATGATTTCAATCCGCGCCGTGTCAAACGGCAAGCCTTTCCGGTATGGCCGGTCAGAGGTGATGGCGTCGAGTGTGTCGATGACGGCAAACAGCCGCGCCCACAACGGAATCGCCTGCTTTGCCAGCCCGCGCGGATAACCGGTCCCATCGAAACGCTCTTCGTGGTTGAGCACAAGATCCGCAGCTTCCGCCATGAGCGGAGCACCGGCGAGTATGCGGTGTCCAATTTCAGGATGAGTGCGCATGACCTGCCATTCGGCATCGTTGAGCGGCCCCTCTTTCAGCAGAATCGCGTCCGGGATGCCAATCTTGCCCACATCATGCAGTAACGCGCCCCAGTAGATTTGCTGCAGCCGCTTCGGATCAGTGGTGAAATGCCTGGCCAGAACGAGCGCGTGGCAGGCAACCCGTTTAGAGTGTAATCCAGTCTCGTGTTCCCGGGCGTCAAGTGCGGCGACCAGCGCTTCACTTAACGCAAATTGCGACTCATCGTCACCAGGGTGCAGGACAGGGTGTCTGTGCGCCGCGAGAAAACAGTTTTCGCAGCAGAACGCGTCGTCCTCGCGCACGTGGGGCGCGCCGGTGATCGGGATGCCGCAATGGCGGCATGTGCGCATATTGCTCTTGGCGCGCCGTAGACGGCTTGTCGCAAGGACCATGCTCTGCCTCGTTACGGGCGCGGATTTTCCTGCTCCGGCCGCAGCCAGTTGCGGACCAGTGCGTATATCGCGCCGAGTACGTAAGACCACGCGGCGAACACGATCAGCACGTAGAGTAAGGTGCCGGCGGAAAGGGGCGTAGCCACGTAGAGCTTGCGGAAATCCATGCCGTGAAAGAGCCCATTGATTAAATCGAGCGACGGGCCGGGGAAGGCGTACCAGAAGATCGTGCACAGGATGTAATTGATCAGCACGGTTACCGACAATACGGCGCCGAATTTCCAGGGATTGAGCTTCTCCATAATTGTCTCCTAGTTGTGCGATTATCTGCCGTGAAAGAAGTTGTATAGCGGCACGAACACGAGGCCGAAGTAGATGCCGTACAGGAACGATTCAACAAGGCCGACCAGAAAGCTTTGCCACGTGAGCCACGTAAAGCCGGGCAGCAACTTGAGCCAGACCTCGTACATGCGCTGGTCGAATAGGAGGTCGTAGCCCACGCAAAACACGTAGGTGATCGCGAGGAAGCATCCCATCGCCAGTCCGACGTCGCGCCAATAGAGCCTACCCATGGTGGTGTCCTCCGTGCTGGTGCTCGTCGCGTGCCGGAGCGGCGGCGTACTTCGCTGGCTCTTTCTCGAACTTGTCGCGGCAGGTAGTGGAGCAGAAGTAGTACGTCTTGCCACCGTGTACGCTGGCAGCGGCCGCTTTTTCCGGATCGACGGCCATGCCGCAAACCGGATCCTTGGCTTCGCCTTCTTTCGCTTCGTCGGTTTTGCCGTGGCCACCGTGATGTCCATGCCCGCCCATCACGTGCGCGCCGCAGCCGAAGCGCATCATCAGGAAAAACAGCAAGCCCCAGAAGAGCAGGGTGCCCAGGCTTTTCAGGCTTTCCGCGTCCATCAATGCCTCCTTTGCCTCACGATCCGAGGCTGTCGCAAACCCGTTGCAACCGCGCCCGAACTTCCTTGCCGAGCGCGTGTACTTTCGGCTTGTCCACCAGGTTGAGCACGGCTTCCGGGTCCATGAACCCGACCCAGACGCCTCCGTTATCTTCCTCGCGCACGACCACGTTGCACGGCAAAAGCAAGCCGATGTCGGGGTCGGCCTCGAGCGCGCGATGGGCGAGCGGCGGGTTGCAGGCGCCCAGGATGCGGTAGGGGCGCCGCTCGATGTTGAGCTTGGCCTTCATGGTTGCCTTGACGTCGATGTCGGTGAGAACGCCGAAGCCCTCCGTCTTCAAGGCTGCGGTTACTTTCTCGATCGCGGCGTCGAACGGCATCTTGAGGCGAGTGCTGAATCCGTACATGAATGTTCTCCTTGAAGTGATCCCGTTGCGTTAGGCTCAGGCTTCGAGGTCGCGCTTCTTCTGTTCGAACTCGTCGCGCCCGATCTCGCCGCGGGCGTAGCGCTCCTTGAGAATGTCGAGCGCGGTTTTCGCCGGCGTCCTGTCCGCACCGGTGGTGCCGGCCGCGATCGATTTCACCAGGATCACGATGCCGAGAATGACCAGCACCCAGAACAGTACCATGCTGATCATCCCGAACCCCATGCCCCATCCCCACCCGTAGTCATGGCCACTCCACATCAGCGTTCTCCTTTCAATTGACTTGCCAGCGGAACGAGCGCGGCTTGGATTCGCCCGGCCGCTGGATTTGCAACTCGACCGACTCCGGTCGCGGTGCAATTGCGTTAAACCTGAGCGTGCCTTCGCGGTGATGACCGCCGGGTCCGGCGCCCTCCCATTTCACGGGGACATGTCGGCCGCCCTTGTCGTCGATGAGCGTGGCGGTCTTGACGAGGTCGTCATTCAGTTCACCCGAATGGGTGTCGAGCACCACTTTGAAGTCCCAACTCTTGGCGCTCGCGACGAGGTTCTGCGGCGTGACCGCCACGGTCACCCCACCGGCGCTGCTGCGTTGCGCAGTCAGTTCGCCGGCGAACACGCCGGCTGCGAGCAGGGTAACGAGGACTCCTGAAAAGAGGACAGTCAGGCGCGGACGCATTGAGCGTGCTCCTTTGTGGCCTTCCAGAGTTTGTTGCCGATGTAGGCGATGCCGGCGGCGTTGAACGCGATGCCCACCCAGAAAAACTCGACTTGGTACTGCGCGGCAAAAGTCACCAGCCCGGTCGCGCCGAGCACCGGCGCGACGTTGACCAGGTAGTGCGCGCAGCACGAGATCATCGCCGCGGTCGAGGTGGTGCCGGAGGCGGCCATCACGGTGCGCGCGTCCTTTGACTGGTGCAGCAATAGCCGCAACCGCATGTAGAGTGCGACCTGGAGCCCGAAGCCTGCGCCGAGCGGCAGAATGTAGTACCAGAACTCGGAAAACTGGCTCGTGGTGAACTTCCAGCTCGAGACGAGAGTGAGCACGCCGAAATACACGGCGAGCAGCAGCCCGAACGCGAGTAGTCCTAAGCCGGCAGGCCTTGCGGTGGGGATAACGTACGTACTCATGATGGTCCTTGTCCCGCTACTTCGCCGGTGCGGGTTGCATCATCTGCTGATGCTGCATCATCTGCTCCATCATCATCTGCATCATGTCCATGCGTTGCTGCATGAAACCCTGTTGTTGGTTGGGATCCATGCCCATCATGGGTCCGCTACCCGTCATCGGCCCGCCACCTCCCATCTGACCGCCGCCCATCGGTCCACCGCGGCCACCACCCATCATTCCCATCATCGGGCCGCCCATGCCGCGCATCGTCTGCATGTTTTCCTGCATCGACTTCATATGCTCCTGGAGCAGCTTCTGGCGCTCTTTCGGGTCCTTGGTCTGGCGGATCTTGTCCATCTGCTGCTGCATGCGCTCCATGTTTTTCTGCATCTGCGCCATCTGCTTGTCCATTTCCATCGCCGCTGCCGGCTTGCCGGGGGCGGGTTTGGTGTCTTGGGCCAGAACGATCGGCGCAGACAGGGCGATGGCAGTGACTACGGCACACAAAATCGAGCGTTTCATTTCTGTTTCTCCTGTAATGTTGAACCCAGTTGCTTTACCAATTACGCTTGACTGAAATCGGGAACGGCACCCATTCCGGTTGCAGGCTTGCGGAGTGCGGTGCGGTCCGTGCCCCGGATCGGGGCGTACGCGCGCGCAACCGGAAGCGCTGCCCCGGTGTCGCGAGGGGGGTTAAATCAGCAATCGCGCGGTGTGCAGGTAAATCGGGATCGGCGGCGGTGCTTGCTCGCTGAAGCCGTTTACGCCGGATTCAACCGCGTAGGGAACGGGCAGGAATGTCGCGGGCGAAGCGTGATTCACAACCTGCGAGGCGGAACAGAACGACGCCGTCATGAGAGCAGACAGCACCGGCTTTGCGGTGGTGAGGCTGGCTGGGCACGGCGCATCGTCATAATCGCCGCCGGCCGGGCCCCGGACGCTGTACTGGCTTGAAGTCGATTCCTGCCCGGCCAGCGCGTTGGCTATCAGGCTTTCACAACAGGGCGCGATTACAGCAGTAAGCCAGAACGCGAACCAGCCCACCAGCAACGTGGCTGCAAATTGTCTCCTCTTCCGGGCAGTTTGGCCGGCGGCGGACGGCGAGTTTGTTGTCGGCGACAGCATAGCCATATACTTTACTATGATCAGCCACGCCCCTTAACGTTTTGCCGGGGTGCGGACAATCGTGAATCGTCTACACCATCATAATTCTAGGCGCTGAGGGGC
>JBGQGU010000183.1:0-6486 GCA_041497655.1 Gammaproteobacteria bacterium | reverse complement strand
CCAATGCTCGAGCTGGATCAGCTCCCGGGGAGCCTCGCGGATGAAATACTCGACGGCGTCCTGGTCGCAGAGCCAGTCACCGCCACCCACGGTATCGTGAAAATGCTGGTCGAGACTGTCGTCGGGCTTGATGACCCCGGCGGCACCACCCTCAGCCGCGCAGGTGTGACTGCGCATCGGGTAGACCTTGGAGATGAGCGCGATGCTCAGCGCCGGATCGGTTTCGGCCAGCGCGATGGCGGCGCGCAGCCCCGCTCCGCCCGCGCCAACGATCGCCACATCGGACCGGATGGTCTCCATTGCCCTTTCCCAGACAGATTTTGTGTACCCGGCAACACGCGCTGTTGATCTAAATCAACTATTACGCGCCTAGGAGTTTATCGGACTTAGCTCCGACAAACTCCTTATGCAAAACCGCCTGCACGTAAATCGAGGCGAAAAGCCATGAAAACTTCATTTCGAGCTTACTTGTCCGCCCTTTGGAGTCAATAAGGATCGCTATCCGGGGTTTCATTCGAAATCCGCGGGCGGTTTTGCTATTAGCAGCCTGTCCGACACCTAAGTCCAACAGGCTGCTAGGCGCGGCTCACCGCCGCGGCGATATGGTCCGCCCAGCGCCGCACCTTGGCGCCGTCGCGGCCTTCCACCATGACGCGGATCACCGGCTCGGTGCCTGAGGGGCGCAGGAGCACGCGTCCACTGCCGTCGAGCTCCGCTTGCGCCTGCCTCACGGCCCGCTTGACGCCGGGGCTCGCCAGCGGGTCGCGCAGATTCTTCGTCGAGACGTTCACCAGAACCTGCGGATAGAGCGTGAGCGCGCCGGCAGCCTTCGAGAGCGTTGCTCCACTCTCCGCGAGCGCGCGCAGGACCTGCAGCGCCGAAACGATGCCATCGCCCGTCGTATGCTTGTCGAGGCACACGATGTGACCGGAGTTCTCCCCGCCCAGCTGCCAGCGGCGCTGCAGCAGCATCTCCAGCACGTAACGGTCGCCCACCCTCGCGCGCGCGAAGGGGATTTTGAGGCGGTCAAACGCATGTTCCAGTGCAAGATTGGTCATCTGCGTGCCCACCACGCCGCCGGCAAGCTCGCCTTTCTGCTTGCGGTGGCGCGCGATGACGTAGAGCAGCTGATCGCCGCCGTAGAGCTTGCCCGCGCCGTCGACCATGACCAGGCGGTCACCGTCGCCGTCGAGCGCAATGCCGAGGTCGGCCTTGTGACGCTTCACCGCCGCCTGCAACGCCTGCGGCGAAGTCGCGCCGACGCGGTCGTTGATGTTGAAGCCGTCCGGCGCGACGCCCACCGCCTCCACGTCGGCGCCGAGCTCGTGGAACACGTGCGGAGCGATGTGATAGGCCGCGCCGTGAGCGCAATCGACCACGATCCTCAGGCCGCGCAGGTGCAGCTGCGGCGGAAAGGCGCTCTTGCAGAACTCGACGTAGCGGCCGGCCGCATCGTCGAGACGGCGCGCCTTGCCGAGGCGCAGCGATGGCATGCACTTCAACGGGCGCGCGAGCTCGCGTTCGATCGCGCTCTCCGTCGGGTCCGGCAGCTTGAAACCGTCACCCGAGAAGAACTTGATGCCGTTGTCGTCGTACGGGTTGTGCGAGGCGCTGATCACGATGCCGGCCGAGAGCCGCAGCGCGCGCGTGAGATAGGCCACCGCGGGTGTGGGCATCGGCCCCACCAGCAGCACGTCCACGCCGGCGGCGGATAGCCCCGCTTCCAGCGCCGACTCCAGCATGTAGCCGGAGATGCGGGTGTCCTTGCCGATCAGCACCGCCGGGCGCTCCACGCCCTTGCGCCTGATGCCCGCGAGCACCTTGCCCGCGGCGTAGCCCAGCCGCATCACAAAGTCGGGCGTGATCGGCTCGTCGCCGACCTTGCCGCGCACGCCGTCCGTGCCGAAGTACTTCCTGCTCATTTAGTTGTTAATCCTAGACGCAAAGGCGCAAAGACGCAAAGAAGATCCACAAACAGCTCGACGACCAAGAGCAAGTTGGATTGGAAACGGAAACTCGAGCGGGGAGGCAACCTCCCGACCTCCTAACAGTTGCTCAGGTACGGCCACGCTTTTATTTTTGTATTTGTTTTCTTTGCGGCTTAGCGACTTTGCGTCTGATTCTAGACTTTGACGGCGTTCCACACCGCGAGGGCGTCGCGGGTCGCCGCGACGTCGTGCACCCGCACGATCTGCGCCCCGTTCTGCACAGCGAGCAGCGCCGCTGCAATGCTCGCATGGACCCGCTCCTGCGGCTCCCGCCCGGTCAGCGTGCCGAGCATCGCTTTGCGCGACAGCCCCGCCAGCAGCGCGACGCCGAGCGACCTGAACTCGGCGAGCGAGCGCAGCAGCGCCAGGTTGTGCTCGACGGTCTTGCCGAAGCCGAAGCCGGGATCCACCACGATGCGGTCGCGCGCAACACCTGCCCGCTCCGCGGCAGCAACGCGTTGCGCGAGGTAATCCCGCACTTCGCGCACCACGTCCCGGTAGCTGGGGCTCTCCTGCATGGTCCCGGGATCGCCCTGCATGTGCATGAGACACACGGCGACCGGCGACTTTGCCACCGCCGCGAGCGCCGCGGGAGCGGTAAGCGCGGTGACGTCGTTTATCATGGCCGCGCCGGCAGCGATCGCCTCGACCATGAACTCGGGCTTGCGAGTGTCCACCGAAAGCGGCACGCCGCAGCCGGCGAGGGCTTCCAGGACAGGCAGCACGCGCCGGCGTTCCTCGTCGAGCGCGACCGGCGCCGCGCCCGGACGGGTGGATTCGCCGCCGATGTCGAGAATATCGGCCCCCTCCTCGACCAGTCGCCGGCCGTGCGCCACCGCCTGTTTCGGGCCGACATACAGGCCCCCGTCGGAAAACGAGTCGGGCGTGACGTTCACGACGCCCATGACCAGCGGGCGTGATAGATCGAGCGAGAATTTACCGCAGCGGAGGGACTGAGACATAAGGATGAAGGCGGAAGGCGGAAGGGTGAGCGGGGAATTCGAAAAACGTGCCTGCGCACGTTTGAGCCCGCGAACGCCCGCCGCGATGCAGCGCGGTGGGACGGGGGACCTAGCCTGACTCCCGCACTGCGGGGGTCATCCCTCATCCCTCATCCCTCATCCTTCAGGATGTCAGGCGCTTTGCGGGGGGGTTGCGGGTGCCGCGGCGGCCGGTTGCAGACCCGGGTCCCTCGGCTGCGACGGCTGCTGCGTGGGCTTGGGCGGGCGCGGCGCGCCGCCCGCCATGATGTCGTTGATCTGGTCGGAGTCGAGCGTCTCCCACTCGAGCAGAGCTTTCGCCATCGTCTCGACCTTGCCGCGGTTGTCCTCGATGACCTTCCGCGCCAGCGCATACTGCCGGTCCACGATTCCACGGATTTCGGCGTCGACCTTCTGCATGGTGATCTCGGACACGTTCTTGTGCACCGTCACCGAGCGGCCGAGGAAGACCTCACCCTCGTTTTCGCCGTAGATCATGGGTCCCAGCTCATCGCTCATGCCCCAGCGCGTCACCATGTTGCGCGCGATGTCGGTGGCGCGCTCGAAGTCGTTGGAGGCGCCGGTCGTCATCTGGCCCATGAAGATTTCTTCCGCGATGCGGCCGCCGAAGAGCACCGCGATGTTCTGCAGGAGCATCTCGCGGTCCATGCTGTAGCGGTCCTGTTCCGGGAGCTGCATCGTGACGCCCAGCGCCCGCCCGCGCGGGATGATCGTCACCTTATGCACCGGGTCGGTCCTCGGCATCAACTTCGCGACCACTGTATGGCCAGCCTCGTGATACGCGGTGTTCTTGCGCTCGTGCTCGGGCATCACGAGGGAGCGCCGCTCGGCGCCCATGATGACCTTGTCCTTGGCGCGCTCGAAATCATCCATATCCACGAGCCGTTTGTTGCCACGCGCGGCGAACAGCGCCGCCTCGTTCACCAGGTTCGCGAGGTCCGCCCCGGAAAAGCCCGGCGTGCCGCGCGCGATGATGTCGGATTTGACGTCCGGCGCCATCGGGACTTTCCGCATATGCACCTGCAGGATCTGCTCGCGCCCGCGGATGTCGGGCAGCGGCACCACCACCTGGCGGTCGAAGCGGCCGGGCCGCAGCAGAGCCGGATCGAGCACGTCCGGGCGGTTGGTCGCCGCAATCACGATGACGCCCGAGTTGGTCTCGAAGCCGTCCATCTCCACCAGCAGCTGGTTCAACGTCTGCTCGCGCTCGTCGTTGCCCCCGCCCAATCCCGCGCCGCGCTGGCGCCCGACGGCGTCGATTTCGTCGATGAACACGATGCAGGGAGCGTGCTTCTTCGCCTGCTCGAACATGTCGCGCACGCGCGCGGCGCCCACGCCCACGAACATCTCCACGAAATCGGAGCCCGAGATGGAGAAGAACGGGACCTTGGCCTCGCCCGCGATCGCCTTGGCGAGCAGCGTCTTGCCGGTGCCGGGGTTGCCGACCATCAGCACCCCGCGCGGGATGCGCCCGCCGAGCTTCTGAAACTTGGACGGATCGCGCAGGAACTCGACCAGCTCCGCGACCTCCTCCTTCGCCTCTTCGCAACCCGCGACGTCGGCGAAGGTGATGGTGTTGTTCGACTCGTCGAGCATGCGCGCGCGGCTCTTGCCGAACGAGAACGCACCGCCGCGGCCCCCGCCCTGCATCTGGCGCATGAAGAAGATCCACACGCCGATCAGCAGCAGCATCGGGAACCACGAAACGAAGATATTCATGAGGAGCGAGGGCTCCTCCTCGGGCTTGGCTTCGATGATCACGCCGTTCTTGAGCAGGTCCGACACCAGCCAGGGGTCGGACGGCGAATAGGTGGTGAAGCGCTCGCCGGTCGTCTTCACGCCCTTCAGCACACGGCCTTCGATGGTGACCTTGGCAATGCGCCCCTGCTTGATCTCCTCGATGAACTGGGAGTACTCCATCGCCTTCTGGGCGGCCTGGCGCGTGCTGAACTGGTTGAACACAGTCATCAGCACGAGCGCGATCACCAGCCAGATCGCCACATTTTTCACGAGGTTATTCAAGGACACTCCTCATATCTAACCGGCTCAATTCTAGACTCTTTTCACCCGCAACGCAGCAGGCGGCACCGCGCTCCGGGCTCACGCTTCCCGCAACGCCTTCGCCAGCAAATACACTTCGCTGGAGCGGCTCCTGGAAGCTTCCGGCTTGCGCACGGCCACCGTGCGAAACCGGCTGCGCAGGTTCTTGAGGAAACCCTCGAAGGCTGCCCCCTGGAACGATTTGACCAGGAATTTACCCTGCGGTTTCAAGTGTTTCAACGCAAAGTCGAGCGCCAGCTCGGCAAGCTCCAGCGCGCGCGCCTGATCGGTCGCGGCAATACCGGTTAAGTTGGGGGCCAGATCGGAGAGCACAAGATCCACTTTCTGGCCGGCGAGCGCACGCTCCAGCGCTTCGACCGCTTCCTGGTCGCGGAAATCCCCGCGGATGCAGGTGACACCGGCGAGCCCCGGCATGTCGAGGAGATCAAGCGCGATCACCCGTCCGCCCGGCGCGACCCGCCGTGCCGCGACCTGTGACCAGCTCCCGGGCGCCGCGCCCAGATCCACCACCAGCATGCCCGGACCGAGCAGGCGGTCGTGCCCGGCGATTTCCTCGAGCTTGTAGGCGGCACGCGAGCGCATGCCTTCGGCGCGCGCGCGCTTCACGTACGCGTCGGCGACGTGCTCCTTCATCCATGCTTTGCCGCGCACCCGACCCATGAGATACAGTGTTGAATGTTAAGTGTTGAATGTTGAGTTATTGAAAGTGCGAGAATCCCGCCGGCACTCAACACTTAACACTCAAAACTCAACATTGTGAGTATCCTCACGCCAGCCGAGCGGCGCGCTCTGCGCGCCCGCGCGCACCCTCTCCACCCGGTGATCATGATCGGTGAGGTGGGTCTCACGCCGGCCGTTCTCAAGGAAATCGACATCGCTCTGAAGAGCCACGAGCTCATCAAGGTCCGGGTGCCGGGCACGGACCGTAGCGCACGCGAGGCGCTGATCGGCGACATCTGCGCGGCTCTCGACGCGAGCCCGGTACAGCATATCGGGAAAGTCCTGGTCATTTTCCGGCCGCGCCCCGAACCGGTCGAACCGAAATCCGTGCCGCGCCGTGGCAGGAAACCGAGATTCCGCTCCAAGCGCAGTTATCAGAATCCGTGATGCGTGATGGCTGATGGGTGAAGGGAGCCCGCCGTGCGGCGCACTCGAGGCTCCGAATCGCGCGCTCGTTTTCACCGCCCTTTGCCGTGTAGCACGACGAGGGCGACGCCCAGCAGGCTCTGGAGGACATAGAGAGCACTCGCGATGCCGTGCCAGGTCATGAACCGATCGCGCAGAACGTTCCCCATGACCTGCTGCGGCAGAGCGTGGATCCGCAGGTTCTCCACGACGGGATGCACACCGAACTCGCCGGCAAGCACGAGCGCGAGCATCAGCAGCGTCACCCAGAAGAACCCCTGCTTGAAGCATGCCGCGCCGAAGCGCGCGAT
>JBGQGU010000182.1:0-6489 GCA_041497655.1 Gammaproteobacteria bacterium | reverse complement strand
GGCTTGCCGATCGTCGAGGCCAAGGCGCGGTTCCTCGCTCCCTGCAAATATCACGACGAAATCCTGGTCGAGTTCAGATGTAGCTCCGGTAGTGCGGGTCGTACATTTGTGAGGTGACGTGCGCCGGGATGTCCTCCGGTTCGCGCTCGGCGGCCAGCCCGTTGCGGTAGGCAACCCGGGCCACGGCGGTTCCAATGTGCGCCGAGACTTCGCGGATGCGCGGCAGCGCCGGATAGAGGCTGCCCTGCTCGAGGTCGGACTCGGTGACGTCGTGCGCGAGCGTATGCGCCGCGGCCATGAACATCTCGTCGGTGATCCGCCGCGCGCGGCTCGCAATCGCGCCGAGCCCCACGCCGGGGAAAATATAGGAATTGTTTCCCTGGCGCGGCACGAAGGTCCTGGCGTTGACCGTGACCGGGTCGAACGGGCTGCCGCAGGCGAAGAGCGCGCGCCCGCCGGTGTGGCGGTAGGCCTCCTCGGCGGTGCACTCCGACTTCGAAGTCGGATTGGAGAGGGCGAAGACGATGGGGCGCTCGTTGATCCGCGCCATCTCCCGGAGCACTTCACCGGTGAAGGTTCCGCCCACGGCGGCAACCCCGATGATGGCCGTCGGCCGGAGCGCTTTCACCGTCGCCAGAAAATCGCTGACCGGCGCGTGATCCTGCGCGTACTGCCGCTTCTCTTCCGAGAGGTCGGCGCGGCTTTTCACCACCAGCCCGCGGGAGTCCACCATGCAGCAGCGCGCGCGCGCGGCCGGTGCGGAAAGACCCTGCGCGACCATTGCCGAGACCATCAGATTGGCAATGCCGATCGCCGCCTCGCCCGCGCCGAGGAAAAGCAGCTTCTGATCGGTGAGACCGCCTCCGGTGATGCGCAGCGCCGAGAGGATGCCGGCGAGCGCCACGGCCGCCGTGCCCTGGATATCGTCGTTGAAGGTGCAGATGCGGTCGCGGTACTGGTTGAGCAGCCGGAAGGCGTTGTGGTTGGCGAAATCCTCGAACTGGATCAGCACGCCCGGAAACGCGTCCTGCGCGGCGGTGATGAATTCCTCGACCAGCTCGTCGTAGCCGGCGCCGCGCAAGCGTCGCTGCCGCAGCCCGACGTAGAACGGGTCGCTCAACAGACCGGTGTTGTTGGTGCCGACGTCGAGTATGACCGGCAGACAGAGGGCGGGATGCACGCCGGCGCAGGCCGTGTAGAGCGAGAGCTTGCCGATGGGGATGCCCATTCCGTTCGCGCCGAGGTCGCCGAGCCCGAGAATGCGCTCGCCGTCGGAGACGACGATGATTCCCGCGCGCTGCGGCCAGTTTCTCACGACCTGGGCGACGCGCCCGCGGTCGTTGGCGCCGATGAACAGTCCGCGCGCGCTCTGGAATATGTGCCCGAACCTCTGGCAGGCGAGCCCGACCGTCGGCGTATAGATGAGGGGTTGCATCTCGTCGATGTTGTCGCACAGGACGCGGAAAAACAGCGCTTCGTTGCGGTCGTGCAACGCGCTCAACGCGATGTACTTCTCGAGGTCGTCGGGCAGCCGGCGCAGATGCTTCAGGATCCTGTCCGCCTGCTCGTCCTGGGAGAGCACGTGCGGCGGCAGCAGGCCGCGCAGGCCGAGGGCATCACGCTCCCGCTCGGTGAAGGCGGTGCCCTTGTTGAGCAACGGGTCGCGCAACAGCTCGCGGCCGCGCGGGAATTCGGCTCCCGCGACACGAATGACGGTGTCGTCTCTCATCTTGGGACCTCCTCCTTTGGTCCTGGGGCACGGCGGCTCGCCCGCCAAACAGTGTGCGCCTCCCGCAACCGGGGTTGTTGACGCAGATCAAGAGGTTCACGCCGGATGCCGGCCGCCGATCCGGAAGCGCCACGCGTTGCGGCGTCAGCCGCGCCCGACGAAGGGCATCTTGGTCGCCATGATGGTCAGGGTGAGCACGTTCACGTCGAGCGGCAGGTTGGCCATGAACACCACCGCGTTGCCGACGTGCACCGGGTCCATGCGCGGCTCGGGCGCGGTGGTGCCGTTCGCCTGTCTGACGCCCTGCGCCATGCGCTCCGTCATCGGCGAGATCGCATTGCCGATGTCCACCTGCCCGCAGGCGATGTCGTAGGGACGTCCATCGAGCGCTATCGTCTTGGTCAAGCCGGTCACCCCGTGCTTGGTCGCGGTGTAGGGCGCCGATCCCGGCCGCGGCGCGTGCGCCGAGATCGAGCCGTTGTTGATGATGCGCCCGCCGCGCGGGGCCTGGTCCTTCATCATGCGGAAGGCCGCCTGCGCGCACAGGAACATGCCGGTCAGGTTGACGTCCACCACCGACTGCCACTTCTCGAACGGCAGGTCCTCGAACGCGACGCCGGGCGCATTGCCGCCGGCATTGTTGAAAATCACGTCGATGCGCCCGAACTCCTGCTGGATCTTCGCAAACAGCGCCTTCACCTGGTCGGGCTTGCCGACGTCGGTGGGGACGATGAGTGCGTTTTTTCCGGCCGGCCCGGCTTGCGAGGCGGTCTGCTCCAGCATCTCCTTGCGGCGCCCTGCCAGCGCGACGCGGTAGCCGTCCTTGAGCAGCGCGAGCGCAACCGCTCGTCCGACGCCGGTTCCCGCGCCGGTCACGAGCGCGGTCTTGTTGTGAGAAGCCATCGTTCAGTCTCCTGCAGTCCGTAATGGGTCACGTCTAACGGGCAAGCAGCCCGAGGGCCTTTCCCGTCACTCGTCACTCGTCACCCGACACCCGACACCCGACACTCGACACTCGACACTCGACACTCGTTATCCCGATGCTACCTCACCGGCAGCGGCTTGTGCGAAAGCGCTGGCGCGAGTCGCGGCGCGTTCCATTGCCGCCCTATCGAACCGGCCCCTCGGTCCGGCGATGGGCCTTCACGCGGGCAGGAGGGCGTTTCGTTGACAGGTTCATAGCAGCCTCCTAACATCATTCCACTGTCCCCCGCAGCACCCTCAATAGGTAGGAGAAAACCGATGCGTATCGCTCTGAAATATGCCTTTGCGTTGACGACGCTCGTGACTGTTCTGGGCTTCGCGGTTCCGGCTGGCGCGCAGCAGCAGCCAGCGGCCGGGCCGAAGACCCTCAAGATGCAGTCCTCGTGGCCTGCGGGCGCGACGTTGCAGGACAACTTCCGCTTTTTCGCCGATCGCGTGGACAGGCTGACCGGCGGCCAGTTGAAAATCGATGCGCTCGCCGCGGGGCAGGTGGTGCCGGCGTTCGAAGTGCTCGACGCCACCCACAAGAAGGTGATCGACGGCGCCCACTCGGTTTCCTATTACTGGGTGGGCAAGAGCAAGGCGGCGACCCTGTTTGCGTCGACACCCGCCGGTCCCTTCGGCATGGACACCATGGACTTCATGGGATGGATATACGAGGGCGGCGGACTCGACCTGTGGTGGGATTTCTACCAGAAAGAACTCAAGTTGAACGTGATCGCGTTCCCGATCCTGCCCTCGGGTCCGCAGGCCTTCGGCTGGTTCAAGCGGCCGATCAAGAATCTCGCCGACTTCAAGGGCATGAAGTGCCGCCAGACCGGCATCGTCGCCGAAATATTCCAGAAGATGGGCATGCAGACGGTCAATATGCCCGGCGGGGAGATCGTGGCCGCGGCGCAGCGCGGCGTGATCGACTGCGCCGAGTGGGTGGGCGGCATCGAGGACCTGCGCCTGGGTCTGCCGCAGGTTTACAAGTACCACTACACGCCCGGCATGCACGAGCCCTCTATCGTCGGCGAGCTCATCATCAATGCGGATGTGTGGAAGGCCCTCCCCGCGCAGCAGCAGGAGGCGATCCGTTCTGCAGCGACGGAAACCTTCGTGCGCTGGTGGGTGAAGTGGCAGAAGCAGAACGCCGACGCGATCGAGGAGATGCGCACCAAGCACGGCACGGTGATCCTGCGCACCCCGCCCGACATCCTGATTGCGTTTCTCAAGGCGTGGGACGAGATCGCGAAGGAGGAGTCGGCGAAGAACCCGTTCTTCAAGAAGGTGCTCGACTCGCAGCGCGCCTACGCCTCGAAGGTGGTGCCGGCCAAGCGCTTCATGTTCCCGCCGTACTCGTTCGCGGCCAACTACTACTGGCCCGAAACGACGAAACCGGCCGCCAAGATCGAGGAAGCCGCAACCAAGAACATAAAGAAATAACAGCGCATGCCGCGAGGAAAAAAGGCGGCGTGACCGCCTTTTTCTTTTGAGGCCGAAGGCGAAAGGCGAAAGGCGAAAGGTGGAAGTGCCCGACATTTTCTGCGCGGGCAGCTGCAATAGCTCCGCCTCCGGTTTTTTCCTTCATCCTTCCGCCTTCATCCTTCATCCTTAGGCAATGCCGCCGCTCCACATCCGCATCGTCCGCGCGATCGACCGGTTCACCGACACCACGGGGACGTGGGTCGCGTGGCTCAACGTTCCGCTGGTGCTGGCCGTGAGCTACGAGGTGATCGCGCGCTACGCGTTCGAGTCGCCGACGATCTGGTCGTTCGACGTCACGTACATGCTGTACGGCACGATCTTCATGCTTGGTTCCGCCTACGCCCTGCACAAGGGCGCGCATATCCGCACCGACTTCTTCTTCGAGAAATGGTCCATCCGCACCCGGGGCGTGATCGATTCCGCCGCGTACATCGTGTTCTTCTTCCCCTCGCTGGCGGTGTTCTTCATGGTCAGCGGCGCCGAGGGCTGGTACGCGTTTGGGATCGGAGAGACCTCGGAGCAGACGCCGTGGCGGCCGATTCTGTGGCCGTTCAAGATGGTGGTGCCGGCGACCTGCCTGCTGCTCATGATCCAGGGGGTATCGGAAACCATCAAGAGCCTCTACGCGGCGCGCACCGGCATCGAGCTCGAGCATAAGGAAAAAGTGGAACTATGAGCCGCGGAGCAGGGGCCCATACATGGGATGCGACCGGGGAAGAGTTCCGGGCTGCCGACACCAAGGCGGCCAAATGACCACGAGCGGTTTTGAGGCAGCGCTATGAGTCCCGACGCCCTGCTCGGCCTGGTCATGCTGATCGTCATGATCTTTGCCATCTTCATCGGCTTCCCGATCAGCTTCACGCTGCTCTTTCTGGCGCTGGCCTTCGGCTATCTCGGCCTCGGCCAGATGGTGTTTTCCCTGGCCTATTTCCAGACCATCGGCCTGATGAAGGAGGAGCTGCTCGCCGCGGTGCCGCTCTTCATCTTCATGGGTTTTGTCACCGAACAGGCCGGCCTGATGGAGCGGCTGTTCATTGCGTTGCGGCTGCTGTTCGCCCCGATCCGGGGTTCGCTGTTCGCGGTCGTGATCCTGACGGCGACCATCTTTGCCATGGCGACCGGCATCGTCGGCGCCGCAGTGACCGTGCTCGGCATCATGGCCTCGCCCATCATGGTGAAGGCCGGCTACGACGGGCGGCTCTCCGCGGGCTGCATCACCGCGGGCGGCACGCTGGGAATCCTCATCCCGCCCTCGGTGATGCTGATCGTGATGGGGCCAGTGCTCGGCGTTTCGGTCGCGGACCTCTACGCCTCGGCGTTTGGCCCGGGATTCCTGCTCGCCGGCATCTACCTCGCCTACCTGTTGGGTCGCGCGTTCTTCAATCCGAAGCTTGGCCCGCCGGTGCCACTGGAGGAGCGGGTGCATTCGCTGCCCGTCATGCTGGGCGAAGTGGTAGTTGGGGTGGTGCCGCTCGTGTGCCTGATCGCGGCCGCGCTCGGCTCGATCCTGGCGGGCCTCGCGACGCCGACGGAGGCTGCGGGGATCGGCGCGCTCGGCGCGATGCTCCTCGCCGCGGGGTACGGGAAGTTGAACTACTCCGGCATCAAGAGGGCGGTGCTGTCGACGACCGCGACTTCGAGCATGGTGCTGCTGCTCGCGATGACGTCGAATATTTTCGGCGCAGTGTTCTCGCGCCTCGGCACCGCGACCTGGATCACCGACTGGATGCTCGCGCTGCCGCTGCCGCCGGTGGCGATGCTGGTCGTCGTCATCCTACTCATCTTCCTGCTCGGCTGGCCGTTCGAGTGGCCGGCGATCGTGCTGGTGTTTCTGCCGATTTTCTACCCGGTGGTGGACGCGCTGAAACCCGCGCTCGCCCAGTCGCTCGGCATCCCGGGCGACTTCGTGATGGTCTGGTTCGGCACGCTGGTGGCGGTGACGCTGCAGACCGCTTTCCTGTCGCCGCCGGTGGCAATGTCGGCCTACTACCTGCGTCAGGTCGTGAAGGAGTGGTCGCTCGCGACCATCTACAAGGGCATGTTCGAGTTCATGATCCTGCAGTGCATCGCGATCGCGCTGATCGTCGCCTTCCCGGCGATCGCGACCAAGTTCCCGGAACAGTTGCGCGAGGAAGCGCGCGCGGTCAAGACCGAGCAAGTCGACGACAGCATGAACCGGCTCGAGGAAGATCCCCACAAGGCATTGCGGGAGGAAACGGTCGGGAAGTAGCAGCGATAGGGGATGAAGCAGTTTACAGTTTGCAGTGGGCAGTTTGCAGCAGGAAGTTTGGAATTGCTGCCAACTG
>JBGQGU010000181.1:0-6538 GCA_041497655.1 Gammaproteobacteria bacterium | reverse complement strand
GGTGGCGGGGGTGATCGGCATGAAGAAGTTCATCTACGATCTGTGGGGCGATACCGTCAACATCGCGAGCCGCGTCACGGAGCAGGCCGCCCCCAGCACCGTACTGGTCGATGCCACCACCTACCGGCGCGTGCGCAATCATTACGATTTCGAGGGCCCGCAGTCCCTCCACGTCAAGGGTAAAGGCGAGATCACTGTCTACCGCCTGGTCGCGCACAAGTCGCTCGCCACCGGCGCTGGCACCTAGTGCCGTGATGGGTGATGACTGGCGACGAGAGTTGACAGTTGGCAGCCGTCAGTTGGCAGTTGGCAGCAATTCCAAACTTCCTGCTGCAAACTGCAAACTGCCCACTGCAAACCGCAAACTTCTTATCCCTCATCCCTCAACCGCCGCCCATCACTGATTCCCACAGTTCCCGCACGGCCCGGATTTCCGTTGCGACCTGCTCCGGTGCGATGCGCGCGTATCGCTCGCCCTTCAGGCGCAGGCCGTGCTGCAGCTGGCGCAGCCGCCGGTAAGCATCGTGCGCCGCCCGGGCGCGTTCTTCCCCGACCAGCCCGAGGCGCGCCGCGAGCTTGAGCAGGGCGAGGTTGCCGATGTTCCCGGTGAGCTCGGCATGCGCGCGGGCGTGGCCCAGCACCAGGTACTGCACGGCGAACTCGACGTCGACGATGCCGCCGGAGTCGTGCTTCAGGTCGAAGAGCTGGGTGCGGTTGGGGTGGGCGTCGTGCAGCTTCCGGCGCATCTCGGCGACTGCCCGGCGCAGCGTGTCGAGGTCCCGTTCCTTGCGCAGGACGGAGACCCGGAGCGACTCGAACGCGGCGCCGATGTCCCGGTCCCCGGCGACGAAGCGGGCGCGGGTAAGCGCCTGGTGCTCCCACACCCAGGCCTTCTCCATCTGGTATTCGCGGTAACTCGCGAACGGGCTCACCAGCAGCCCCCCCGCGCCATCGGGCCGGAGCCTCAAGTCGGTGTCGTAAAGCACCCCGGCCGGAGTGATGCTGGTGAGCCAGTTATTGATGCGCTGCGCGAGCCGCGCGTAGTTCTCGGCGGCCTCCGGCGCGGCGTCGTCGTGGAGGAAGACGAGGTCGAGATCGGAGGCGTATCCAAGCTCCTTGCCACCGAGCTTGCCGTAGCCGATCACGGCGAAGCGCGGCGCCTCGCGGTGCGTGTGGCGCGACCGCCACGTGACGCGCAAAACCTCTTCTAAGACCACGCCTGCGAGATCGCTCAGGTGGTCGCTCAGCGTCTCGATCGGCAGCAGGCCCGCCAGGTCCTGCGCGATGAGACGCATGGTATGCGCGTGCTTGAAGTGCCGCAGGATGTCCATCTGCTTCTCGGCGTCACCTGCGGTAGCGTCCATCTGTCCGCGCAGTTCGCGAACCGCGGAGGGCCAGTTCGGCTCGGCGTAGAGGGTGCGCGCGTCGAGCAGTTCGTCGAGGAGGATGGGATGGCTGGTCAGGTAGTGGGCGACCCAGGGGCTCGCGCTCATCATCGCGGCGAGCTGCGACAGCGCCTGCGGATACTCTTTGAGGAGCGCGAGATAGGCGCCACGGCGGGCAACGCTCTCCAGCAGGCCGATCAGGCGCTCGAGCGTGACGTCGGGGTCCTTCTCGGCCGCGGCGGCCTCGACTGCGAGCGGCACCAGCCGGTCGAGCAGCGCCTGGCTCACCGCCGGCATCTCGCGATAACGGCTTGCTGAACGCATGCTCCTCAACCGCTGCTCGATGGCGTCGGGCTCGCGAAAGCCGAGCCCCGCCAGCGCGCCGACCGACCGCTGGGCGTCGGCGGCCTCCTGCCACAGATGAGAGAGCGCATGCTCGCCTTCGGGGGCGACGGCAAAGATTCCCTCGAAATGCCGCGCTACATTGCCACGGTGATGCTCGAGGGCGGCGGATAGCGCGGCATAATCACCCAACTCCATTGCCTCGGCGACGAGTGCGCGGTCCGCTTCCGATGGCGGCAGCCTATGGGTTTGCTGGTCGTCGAGATATTGCAGGCGGTGCTCGAGGTTGCGCAGGAACACGTATGCTTCCGTGAGCTCCTGCGCCGCCACGCCCGGAAGCAGGCTTCGCTTCGCGAGCTGCGGCAGCACTGCTAGAGTGGGCTGCGTTTTCAGCTCGGGCTCACGCCCGCCGCGGATCAGCTGGAACACCTGGGCGATGAACTCGATCTCGCGAATGCCGCCAGGCCCGAGCTTGATGTCGTCCGCGATGTCGCGGCGCTCCACCTCGCGGCGGATCTGACGGTGCAGGTCGCGCAACGCCTCGATTGCGTTGTAGTCCATGTGGCGGCGATAGACGAAGGGGTGGACCCGCTCCATGAGCTCGGTGCAGCGGTCGCCGGTGAGCGCGCGCGCCTTGATCCAGGCGTAGCGCTCCCACTCCCGTCCCTGGGTGATGAAGTAGTTTTCCAGCGCGTCGAAGCCCATGGCGAGCGGTCCGGCGTCGCCATACGGCCGCAGCCGCATGTCCACGCGGAACACGTAGCCGTCCGCGGTGATCTCGGAGAGCGCCGCGATCAGCCGGCGCCCGAGCAGGGTGTAGTACTCGTGATGGCTGATCGACCGCGGTCCCTGCGTTTCCCCTTCCTCCGGATAGGCGAAGATGAGGTCGATGTCGGAGGAGACGTTCAACTCGGCGCCTCCCAGCTTGCCCATGCCCACCACGTGCAGCTGCTGCAAGCGCCCGTCCGCCGCCGCGCGCGGCCGGCCGTGCCGTTCAGCGAGCCGTTCTTCGAGGCGTGCGAGCGCGTAGGCGATCGTGATTTCGGCGAGCGCGGTCGTGGTCGCCGTCACTTCGGGGAGTGCGGCGAGGCCGCCCAGGTCGCGCGCGATCAGGCGCAGCATGACCCGCTTGCGCAGGGCGCGCAGCGCGCGCTTGAGAGTGTCCTCATCCGCAGACGGTTGCGCTTGAAGGAAGGCGCGCATCTCCTCGGCGCTGAACGGGCGCCCGGTTTCGGCATCCAACGCGAGTGCGGGCTCGGCCTCGAGCAGACGTTTCGCGTAGCGGCTGAGCCGCGCGGCGCGCGCGATATGCTGGTCGGCGTGAAGCCCGGCAGGCGCGTTATGGGTTTCCATGGACAGTTCGGGTTAAAATGCGTAAATCCTTGAGTCAATATCGCATTTTTTCAAAGCTCAGGCAAAAACAGAGGCTCCCGGGACGGTTCCGGTGGCTGGGAGTCAGTTCGCTCTGGGTGTACCGCGTACTGACCTGGAGCGTGCTGGCGGTCGGGCTCGCGTTCGCCGGCATCGTGCTCGCTCTGCGCTACTGGGTTCTGCCCAACATTGAGAGCTATCGCGACGACATTGCCCGCATCGTCAGCGAACGGGCGCGGCAGAAGGTCACGATCGGCAGCATCCACGCCAGTTGGGACGGACTGCGCCCGCAGCTCGTGCTCGAGCATGTCACGGTGCACGACGCAGCAGGACGGCCCGCGCTCGAGCTTTCGCGCGTCGATAATACCCTGTCGTGGCTGTCGCTGCCCATGCGCGAGCTGCGCTTCCACGCGCTCGACATCTATCGTCCCACGCTCAATATCCGCCGTGATGCGCGCGATGTCGTATCGATCGCCGGTGTCGAATGGGCCGATGGGGGCGGCGGCAACGGCTTCGCCGACTGGCTGCTGCGCCAGCGCGATATCAAGATTCACGATGCGACCATCGTCTGGAACGACGAGCTGCGCGCCGCGCCGCAGCTGGAGCTGAAGAGCGTCTTCCTGCACCTCGTCAACAGCGGCGGCCGGCACCGCTTCGGGCTGCGCGCGACGCCGCCGAAGGAGCTGGCGGCGCCGCTCGACGTGCGCGGAGACCTGAGGGGCGGCACGGTCGCGGCGCTCGCCGGCTGGAACGGGAAGCTCTTTATCCAGCTCGACTACGCCGACATCGCCGCCTGGCGCACCTGGGTGCCGTTCCCGATCGAATTTCCCCGCGGGGCCGG
This sequence comes from Gammaproteobacteria bacterium, assembly GCA_041497655.1. GTDB lineage: Bacteria > Pseudomonadota > Gammaproteobacteria > Burkholderiales > SG8-41 > SG8-41. The sequence continues at coordinate 2,599 of JBGQGU010000181.1, read as the reverse complement.
GGCGCTACGTGCCTGGTTAACGTTCAGCAGGGACCGGTTGGTCGAGGCCGTCGCCGACGTGCAGCTCGCCAACGTGAATACCCGGCTTGCCGCCGACCTGCCGCAGCTCGACCTGTCGCAGCTTTCAGGGCGGGTCGGGTGGAAGCAGTCGGACGCGGGGTTCGAAGTCACCACCTCCAGGCTCGGCCTCACCACCACCGGGGGCCTGACGCTCCCGCCCGCCGATTTTCGGCTGCGGCTCAACGCGGGCGATGCGCCCGATCAGGCGGGCGGCGAGCTGCAGGCGAACGCGCTTGAGCTGGCGCCGCTCGTGGCGCTCGCCGACCACCTGCCGCTGGGGCAGGAGGCGCGCCGGCAGCTCGCTGAATACTCGCCCAAGGGCAGCCTCCACGAGGTGGTCGGGCACTGGAGCGGGGAGTGGCGCGAGCCGCGGCAGTTCAGCGTCCGGGGACGGTTCCAGCGCCTGTCGCTGAATCGCGCGGGACGGGTCCCGGGGTTTACCGGCGTCAGCGGCACGGTGGAGGCGAGCGAGCGGGGCGGCACGTTGTTCCTGAACCCACAAAAATCCACTGTGGAGATGCCGCTGGTGTTCCGCGACGCGCACGAGTTCGACGCATTGTCGGCGCAGATCTCATGGGCGCGCAGCGGCGGGGAGACCGAGCTGTGGATCAATAACATCTCCTTCTCCAACGCGCACCTCGCCGGCTCGGTATTCGGCGTGTACCGTACCGCGGGGACCACGAACGGCGCCATCGATCTTACCGGCCGGCTCACGCGGGCCGACATGCGCTTCGTGGGCCGCTATGTCCCGCTCGTGGTGGGCAAGACGGCGCGCGACTGGCTCGATGCCGCGTTCATCGCCGGCCGCTCGAGCAACGTCACGTTGCGCCTCAAGGGCAAACTCGAAGATTTCCCGTTTCCCGACGGCAAGGGCGGCGTGTTCCAGGTCACGGCCAGGGTTGCCGATGGAGTGCTCCATTACGGGAACGGCTGGCCGGACATCGCGAATATCGCCGGCGATCTCGTCTTCCGCGGCAAGCACATGGACGTGCACGCCTGGCAGGGCGCCATTTTCGGCGCGCGCCTCGCGAAAGTGCGCGTGGAGATTCCGGACCTTTCACCCGGGAAAGTGGTCCTGCACGTCTCGGGAGAGGCCGAGGGCCCGACCGGTGAATTCCTCGCGTTCATCGAGAAGAGCCCGGTAGCCGGGATGATCGAGGATTTCACCCGCGGCTGGCAGGCGCTGGGCACGGGCAGGCTTGCGCTGAAGCTTTCGATCCCGTTGGGCGATACCGCGAAGAGCACGATCGCGGGCGCCTATCAGTTCTCCAACAATACGGTCACGATCTCCCCCGAGCTGCCGAGGGTGGAACAAGCGGGCGGCCGGGTCGATTTCACCGAATCGGCGTTGCACTCGCAGACTGTGAAGGGCGTCGTGCTGGGAGGACCGGTGACAATTTCGGCGACGACCTCGCGCGACGCCGCGCTGCGGGTCAGCGCTCAAGGACGCATCAATGCCGATATCGCCCGCCGTGCCGGCGGCCCGCATTGGGTTCAGAGGCTGCGCGGAGCAACCGACTGGCGCGCGTCACTCACCGCCCGCAAGCGCAGCGCGGATGTCGTGGTCGAATCGAACCTGCAGGGCCTCGCGGTCAACCTGCCGGCGCCGCTGGTGAAGGCTGCTGCGGAAACCTTGCCGGTGCGTTTCGAACGCCATTTTCTGGCGGCCGGCCAGGACCGGTTGAGCCTTTCCGTCGGCGACATCCTCGGCATGAATCTGCTGCGGCGCACCGATGGGGGTCAGGCCACGATCACGCGTGGCAGTGTGCGCTTCGGCGGGCCCGCCGCAGAGCCCGATCGCGAGGGTGTATGGGCGAGCGGCACGGTGAAAGCCCTCGATGTCGACCGCTGGCTTGAACTCCTTGGGCAGGGCGAAGGCGGGACGCGCGTCGAGTGGGGCGGCGTTGACGTCGGCCTGGGCGCAGTGGACGTGCTGGGCTGGCGCTTCAGCGACCTTGCGGTCAACGCCACGGCCCAGGGCGGGCAATGGCGCGCCACGTTGTCCGGCAAGGAGCTGGATGGCGACGTGACGTGGCAACCGCAGGGCAGCGGCAAGCTCGTCGCGCGAATGAAGACCTTCGCCATTCCGGCGGCGGCGCCTGGCGCCAACCAGGCGGCGAGCCACGAGCCGCAGTCCCGAACAGAACCAGGAGACTTGCCAGCGCTCGACGTCATCGCTGAGCAGTTCATCATCAAGGACAGGCTGCTCGGCCGTCTCGAGTTCGTTGCCGTGCCCATCAGTCGCGACTGGCGCCTTGACTGGCTACTCCTGACCAATCCCGAGAGCAACTTGACGCTCGACGGGGTGTGGCAGCTCGCGCTGCCCCGGTCGACGACGAGAATCAACTTGCGCCTGGAAACAAGCGACATTGGCAAGCTTCTCACGCGACTCGGACAACCGGAAGGCGTGCAGCGCGGCACGGCGAAGCTGGAGGGATCGCTGTCGTGGAACGGCTCTCCCTACGAACTGGACTATCCGACGATGACCGGCAACCTCGCGCTGGAAGCTGCCAAGGGGCAGTTCGTCAAGCTCGACCCG
>JBGQGU010000180.1:0-6584 GCA_041497655.1 Gammaproteobacteria bacterium | reverse complement strand
TCCAAGCACAATACGCTTGGAACCTGCTCCGCCCTCCGCGGGCGCAGGGTGAGGGGGGCTGCGTGCGAGACCCGTTTTTCCCTATGAGGATCGACGATTTCCTTACCCCTCACCCCAACCCTCTCCCCATTGACACGGGGCGAGGGGGTATTTTTGAGATAGCTTCTAGTGAGAGGTGAGATGGCACATCGAACCGGCGACAAGTTCGTTCATGATGTGGAGCCGCGGCGTTTCAGGCTGACAGGAAAAGCGGGATAATCGGGTCGGGTCAACCCGATATCGGACTCGCACCGACGGAGCCGGAACATGGCGATCAAGTTGAGGGGAGTGATGCAAAGCCCGGTCACCCCGCTCAAGGCGGATTTCAGCCCCGACCTGCCGACCTTCGAGCGGCTGCTGGACTTTCACGTGCGCAGCGGCTCCCCGGCCATTTCCTGGCCGCACCACAAGGGCGAGTCGCTCAACCTGACGATTCCCGAGCGCAAGCGCTTCGCCGAGGCGGCGGTGAAGGTGGTCGCGGGACGCGTGCCGGTCACCATCCACGTCAGCGCGCTCGCGGTCGAGGACACGATGGAGCTCGCGCGCCACGCGCAGGAAATCGGGGCGGACGGCATCCTTGCCATCACCCCGTACTTCTGGAACCCCTCGCTCGAAGCCATCCACGACTACTTCGTCCGGCTCTGCACCTCGATCGACCTGCCGGTGATCTCGTACAACTCTCCCAGCTACCTCGCCGGCGTGGAGATCACCGGCGATCTGATGTCACGCCTGATCGAGCGGCTGCCCAACTTCGTCGGCGTGAAGGAGGCGAGCTTCAACAGCGAGAAGTTCATCGAGCTCTCGCGCGTGGCGCTCGCGCTGCGGCCGACGTTTGCGATGCTGACGGGCGTGGAATACCTGCTGCCGTCGGTTCCGCTCGGCGGCGTCGGATCGTACTCCGCCGCAGGGTCCATCTGTCCCAACCTCTGCAACCGGCTGTTCGACGCCTGCGTCGCCGGCGACTGGCCGCGTGCGCGCGAGCTGCAGTACACGCTGTCCCGCCTGTGGCTGCTGTTCCGCGACCAGTACCCGTCGTCGTTGAAGGGCGGGATGGTGATCATGGGGCGGCCGGTCGGGCCCACCCGCTCGCCGCTGCCCACCGCCACCCGGGAGCGCCAGGACCACATCCGTGCGCAGCTCGAGGAGCTGGGAATACTCGAATCCGAGCCCCATGGATGGTGACCGGTGACCTGAGTTGGCAGTTGGCAGCCGTCAGTTGGCAGTAACTGCAAACTGCCTACTGCAAACTGCAAACTTGGATCGTCGAATCACGACTCACGAATCACGACCCACGCATTTTGAAAAGATGCCGATCTTCGAACCAGGCTTGGTGCACACCCCGGTCACGCCGTTCACGCGCGACAACCGCATCGACTTCGGTTTGTTCGGAAGGCTGATCGAGTTCCATCTGCGCAACGGCGCGGATGCCCTCGCGCTGCCCATGCACGCGGGTGAGTCCGTCAGCCTGACCGACAACGAGCGGCGGACGCTGATCGAGTTCGCGATCAAGCAGGTGAGGGGCCGCGTTCCGGTCCTGGCCCACGTCAGCGATGCGGGCACCGGCATCGCCGCGGCGCTCGCGCGTCACGCGGAGGCGGCGGGCGCGAGCGCGGTCGTGGCCACGACCCCCTACTACTGGACGCCGCCGCCGGCGATGGTGCTGGAGCATTTCGTGCAGATCGGCGCGGCGGTGCGCATCCCGTTCCTGGTCTACAACGCACCGGATGAGATGGCGGGCACGAAGTTGACCGCCGAGCTTGCGCTCAAGCTCATGGACCAGGCCGCCAACTTCGCCGGCGTGGTGGATTCGAGCCTCGACTGGCAATTCATGGTGGAGCTGGTCGACCGCGCGCGGCGTCCCCGCCCCGCGTTCCAGTTGTTGTCGGGGGCCGAGTACATGGTCTCGGCCGGGGCCATCGGCGCGAAGGGGGCGTTCTCGCCGCTCGCCGCGATCGCGCCCGGGCGGGTGCGCGAGCTGTATGATCTTTGCCGGAAAGACCGGCTGTTCGAGGCGCGCAAGGTTCAGGAGGAGATCGCGGCGCTGCGGCAGCTCGTGAAGAAAGCCGGCGCAGCGAGCCTCAAGGCGGCCCTGCGCGCGATGGAGCGCGATTGCGGCGAGGTCCGCCCGCCGCTGCGGCCCGTGGGCGAGGTTGAGTACGGCGCGCTTGCGGAACGGCTGGGTGCCCTTGCCGCGTTGCGCGCCGAGCCGCGCGGCTGGTAACCGAGGGACGAGGGAGAAAGACGAGGGTCGAGGAATGAGTGTCGAGGGACGAGGGACGAGGGAAGAGGGACGAGGATAGAGTGTCGAGGGAGTAAAACGTAATAGCGCGTATTCCCCTCGTGACCCTTCACTCGACACCCGACACTCGACACCCGACACTCGAAAACATTTCCGGGAGAGAATTATGATGCGTCTGTCGATTGCGTTGCTCCTCGCCCCACTGGCGTTGATCCCGACGGCCGCATCGTGGAGCCAGGCCTATCCCGCCCGCCCCATCCGCATGATGATCCCGCAGCCGGCCGGCGGCACCATGGATACGATGGCGCGCGCGCTGTCCGAGCCCCTGGTGCGCGGACTCGGGCAGAACATCGTCATCGACAACCGCAGCGGAGCGAACGGCATCATCGCCGGAGAGACGCTCGCGCGAGCGGCGCCGGACGGCTACACGCTGCTCTACACGTCCGCCTCGCTCGTCAACAACGAGCTCGTCTTCAAGAAGCCCCCGTTCGAAACGTTGCGGGATTTCGCGCCCGTCACGCTGGTGAACCGGCTTCCCGGCTATCTGGTCCTCGTCAACCCGAAAGTCCCGGCGCAATCGTTGAAGGAGCTGATCGAATTGAGCAAGAACGCGCGCGCTCCCGTGCATTACGGCTCGAGCGGCTTCGGCAACAGCCAGCACCTGCTGGGCGAGCTCATCAACTCGCGCGCCGGCGCCCGGCTCGCGCACGTGCCGTACAAGGGGTTTGCGCAGATCATGACCGCGCTGATCGGCAATGAGATCCAGGTTGCGTTCGGCTCGCCTACCACCGTCGTGTCGCACATCAAGGCCGGGAGGCTGCGGGCGATCGCCTATACCGGGCCGAAGCGGTGGTCCGGCATGCCCGAGGTGCCGACGGCCGGGGAATCCGTTCCGGGCTTCGTGTACGAGGCGTCGTGGCACGGCATTTTCGCGCCGGCGGCCACGCCCCAGCCGATCGTCCTGCGCATCCAGGCCGAGGTCGCCAGATCGCTCCAGGTGCCCAAGGTGCGAGATTTCATGGAGGACGGCGGTCATATTCCGGAGGGGGGCTCGCCGGCGGAGTTCAGGCAGTTCCTGAAGGCGTACTTCAAGGACACCGTGGAACAGATGCGCATCGCCGGGGTCAAGCCGGAGTAGGTGCTCGCGCGCTGCAAGGGGCTTCCCAGATGGGTCGCCCGTGAATCTTGACTGACACTAGAAGCTGTCTCAAAAATACTCCCTCTCCCCGCGGTAGTGGGGAGAGGGGATTATTGAGATGACTTCTAGACGGAGGTTCTTCTGTTGAAAGAGCGCAAACACCAGGACAGGCCCGCTGCATTCGTGACCGGCGCGTCGCAGGGCATCGGCGCCGCGATTGCGCTCGCGCTCGCCCGCGACGGTTTCGACGTGGCGGTGTCCTCGATGCGCCCGGACAAGCTGGCGGGCCTCGTGGCGGAGATCGGGGCGGCGGGCGCGCGCGCGGTGCCGGTGGCGCTCGATGTGCGCGCGCCGGAGAGCATCGAGCAGGCGATGGCGCAAGCCGTCGGCGCCTGCGGCCACCTGGACGTGCTCGTCAACAATGCCGGCGTCCCGCTGAAGAAGCTGGCGCTGGATGTGACGCCCGCGGAATGGGAGACGGTCATCGACGTCAATCTCAAAGGGACGTTCTTCATGAGCCAGCAGATGGGCCGGCACCTGGTGAGGAGCGGGCGGCCGGGCTGCATCGTCAGCATTGCCTCCACCCACGGGCTGGTGGCGCTGGCGCAGCGTTCGGCCTACGGGATTGCCAAGGCCGCGATCATCCAGATGACGCGGATGCTCGCGATCGAGTGGGCGCAGCACGGCATCCGCGTCAACGCGGTCGCCCCGGGCCGGGTCGATACGCCGTCACGCGCAGGATCGCTCGCCGAGCCCGGTTATCGCGACGCGGCGCTCGCCCGCATACCGCTGCGCCGGTTCGGCACCGCAGAGGAGGTTGCTGGAGCGGTGAGCTACCTGGCGAGCCCGGCGGCGGCGTACATCACCGGGCAGACCCTGGTCCTCGACGGTGGCCTGACTTCCTATTGACTCAGAAGCCGGTTCTCAATTGAATACCAGTGAAATCCGGCAGGGGGAGAGCATGTGGACATGGGACTGAAGGGCAAGACGGCCCTGATCACCGGGGCGAGCCGCAACATGGGGCGCGTCGCGGCGCTCGCCTTCGCGCGCGAAGGCGCGAACCTCGCGATCTGCACCAGCAGGAAGATGAAGGAGCTCGGCGAGGTTGCCGAGGAGGCGCGCGCGCTGGGCGTCGGCGTCGTCGCGGAGAAATGCGACGTGACCGACGGCGCCGCCGTTGCGGCTTTCGTCAGAAAGACGCGCGACAAGCTCGGCGGCGTCGACGTGGCGGTCAACATCGCGGGCTACCGCAACGAGGCCAGGTTCCTCGAGGGGAGCCTCGAGGAGTGGACCCGCAACATCGAGGTCAACCTGAACGGGCCGTTCAACGTCTGTCGCAACGTGATCCCGCTCATGATCGAGCGCCGCTGGGGACGCATCATCAATCTCTCCGGCGTCGCGCCGTATCTCGGTGGCGGCGCCGCCAAGGCCATGGTCAAGCTCGGCATCGTCGGCTTTACCCGCGGCCTTGCGCGCGAGTTCGCCGGGCATAACATCACCGCGAATTGCATCGGCCCCGGCAGCATCGCCCGGGAGCGCGACGCGCACGAGCCCGAAAAGAGCATCAATCCGATCCAGCCGATCCGCCGCAAGGGCCGCGCCGAGGAGGTGACCGCGCTCATGCTGCATCTCGCCAGCGAAAACGCCGGCTTCATCACGGGGCAGTGCTATCTCGTCAATGGCGGCGCCTACTTTTCGTAATGGACCGGGTGCGCCGAGCATGGAAGCCACGATCAAGCCGTTCGATGTGATCGTAGCCGGCAAGGGCAACGCCGCGCTGTGCGCAGCGCTCGCGGCGAGGGATGGTGGCGCCCGCGTCGCCGTGCTCGAGGCCGCGCCAGTGGACGAGTCAGGAGGCAACAGCCGCTTCGCCGGCGGCGTCATGCGATTTGCCTACAACTCGGTCGCAGACCTGAAGCGCCTCTGCGAAATACCCGAAGACGAAGCCGGGAACGCCGACTGGGAAAGCAATACCGCGGAGCAGTTCTACGACGACCTGTACCGGGTCACGAGCTACCGCACCGACCCGGAGCTGAGTGAAATCCTGGTCACGAGAAGCCTGGACGCCATGGTGTGGCTGCGCAGCCAGGGCGTGCGCTTCTCACCCAACTATCGCAACCAGTCGGCCGTCGTCAACGGCAAGCGCAGGTTTTTCGGGCGCATGCCGATGTGGGTGACCGGCGGCGGGCCGGGCCTGGTGCAGGACCTGACCGATACTGCCGCAAGGAAGGGGATCGAGATCTTCTACGAGACGCGCGCGGTGTCGCTGATCTACGATGGCGAGCGCGTGCTCGGCCTGAAGGCAAGGCGCCAGGGCAAGCCCGTCGATTTCCAGGCGCGCGCCGTGGTGCTCGCGTGCGGCGGCTTCGAGGCCAACCCGGAATGGCGCGCGCGCTACCTCGGCCCGGGCTGGGAGCTCGCGAAAGTGCGCGGCACGCGTTTCAACATGGGTGACGGCCTGAAAATGGCGCTCGACATCGGCGCCTGCCCCTACGGCAACTGGTCGGGCCGCCACGCCGTCTCGTGGGAACGCTACGCGCCGGAGTTCGGCGACTTGAGCCTGCCGGAGAGCTCGTATCGGCACAGCTACCCAATGTCGATCATGGTGAACGCCGACGGCAGGCGTTTCGTGGACGAAGGCGTGGAGTTCTACAACTACACCTACGCGAAGTACGGCGGCGAGGTGCTGAAGCAGCCGGCGCAATTCGCCTACCAGGTGTTCGACGCCAGGGTGAAGCACCTGCTGCGGCCGGAGTATGGCGGCAAGCGTGTGACGCGAATCATCGCCAACACGCTGGAGGAGCTTGCCGCGAAGCTGGAGGGCGTCGATCCTGAGGGATTTCTGGACACGGTGCGCGCGTTCAACGCCGCGGTTCGCACCGACATTCCATTCAACCATTCGATTAAGGACGGTCGCTGCACGGTCGGCATCGAGCCGCCGAAGTCGAACTGGGCCAATCCCCTCGATACTCCGCCGTTCGAGGCCTACGCCGTGACGTGCGGCATCACGTTCACCTTCGGCGGGCTGCGCGTCGAACCGCAGTCGGGGCAGGTGCTCGATCTCAACCTGCACCCGATACCCGGGCTCTACACCGCGGGCGAGATGCTGGGAGGGCTCTTCTACTTCAACTACCCGGCCGGCACGGGGCTCGTTTCCGGCGCGGTATT
>JBGQGU010000179.1:0-6605 GCA_041497655.1 Gammaproteobacteria bacterium | reverse complement strand
GCTGCTCAGGGTCTTTCTGGACCATCCGAATCGCGTCCTGACGCGGGACCAGTTGATCGACCTCATGCTCTCGCGGGACGCCGCACCGTTCGACCGCGCCATCGACGTGCAGGTGAGCCGCCTGCGCCACCGGCTGCGCGAAGATGCGAAGGAGCCCGCCATCATCAAGACCGCTCGCGGCCAGGGGTACGTCTTCGCGGCGCACGTCGCTGCCGGAAAACAATGAGCCTGGTGCCCCGTTCCCTGTTCAGCCGCCTGGTGCTGGTGCTGCTCACCGGGCTCGTCATTGCGCAACTGCTAAGCTTCGCGATCCACATGCACGAGCGCGGCGAGCTGCTCTCGCAGGCGAGCGGCATGCAGTCCGCGCAGCGCATCGCCGATATTGTCACGCTCCTGGAAACCCTGAGTCCGGACGAGCGGCACCGAATTGTGCCCGTTCTCAGTGCTCCGCCGATCATCATCAGCCTGGACCGGCCTGTGCTCGCGGCGCACGACCAGGATGCGGAGGCCAGCACGCGGGCGGCTCTGTTCGGAGCGATGCTGCGCCGGCTTCTCGGGGATGGCCGCCCGGTCGTGGTGGCGGTCGCGGAGGGGGTGCTGCTCCAGCCGGCCCCGATGCGCGGCTTCAAGGGCCCGGAAATGCACGGCGCATGGATGCCGCCGATGGCCGGGCTGCGTGCTTCCTCGGTACCCGGTTTCTCGTTCATCGCCCAGGTGCGCCTGCGCGACGGCGCGCTCGCCACGTTCGATTCGCGGCTGCCCCGGGAAACGGTGACGTGGCCGTACCGGCTGCTTGTCAGCATCGCGGTGCTGCTGATCGCGGTCGTCGCGGTATCGCTGGTGGCGGTGCGTTGGGCGACGCGCCCGCTCAACGCGCTGGCGGATGCGGCCGGAGAATTGGGAAAGAACATCAATCGCCCGCCCTTGCCCGAGAAGGGCCCGGAGGAAGTGAGACGGGCCGCGCAAGCGTTCAACACCATGCAGGCCCGCCTCATCGGACACATTCGCGAGCGCACCGCGCTGCTCGCCGCGATGTCGCACGATCTCAAGACGCCGATCACGCGGCTGCGCCTGCGCTCGGAGCTGCTCGAGGACCCGCAACAGAGGGCCAAATTCATAAGGGACCTCGATGAAATGGAGGCGATGGTCCGGGACACGCTCGCGTTCCTGGGCGGCCTGGAAAGCGGCGAGCCGGTGAAGCCCGTGGACATTATGGCGCTGCTCGAAAGCCTGCAGGCGGACATGCTGGAGCTCGGCGGACCGGTGGAGATCACGGGCGGCTCAGCCAGGCCTTATCCGGCCAGACCACAGGCGCTGAAGCGCTGCCTTCGGAACCTGATCGAGAACGCCGTCAAATATGGGAAGACCGCGCGGGTCGTCGTGGACGACAGCGACGCCCGCCTGGAGATACGAATCCAGGACGAAGGTCCGGGGTTGCCGCAGTCGGAGCTGGAGAAAGTGTTCGAGCCGTTCTACCGCGTGGAGGGTTCGCGTAGCCGGGAGACGGGCGGCACTGGTCTCGGGCTCACCATCGCCAGGAAGATCGCCGAGGATCATGGCGGGCGGTTGAGCCTCCGCAATCGCGACCAGGGGGGATTGGAAGCCAGCCTGCTGTTGCCTCGACCGCGAGTAGGCTAGTCAGCGGCCGGCGCTGCCGGCTGAAGTCATTGCAGGCGTGACGGTCCTCGCGCCCGGGACCTCAAAAATAGTAGCGCGCGTAGACTTCGAACTTGCGGGAGTTCTGCTTTTCGCCGAAGTCGGTCGAGACTCCGCCACGCAGCAGGAACAGCCGCGCGCGCAATTCGAGATTGTTGATCCCCGTATACGACAGCTCCGGCGTAACCTGATAGCTGCGGTCCTGCCAGTTCATCATTGCGGTTATCGCCGGCTGAAAATAGACGATACCCAGCGCGTCCTTCTGTTGCGCCCGGAAGTACAGGTAGTCCTTGCCGGAGTTCGGACGGCCGTAGCTGCCCTGGCTCAGAGAAAGCGCTCTCTGCAGCAGCGCGGTGCTGCCGGATTGCTCAAACTGCGCGAGGGCCGTATCGACGAGCTGATAGAACAGCCGGGCTTCGAAGTCCGAGTAACCGGTGCCGTTGCGATAATACTCGGCAATGTATGTGGTGTCGCTCTCCGTGAGGAAGCGCAATCCCAACAGGTAACTCGTCGCATCTCCAACCTCGGTTGTCACGCGGCCCGTGCTGTCCGTAACCTGCTTGGTGAGTTGCAGAATGCGGGCCCATTCGCCGTGGATCTCGAAATTTGACACGACATTCCGTGAAAAATCCATGCCGTAACGGGCGGGGCGGCTGCCCTGGCCCTGCCACGCAAGATCGATGTCGGTATCCCGATAGAGCAGATAGAGCTTGGCGGCGGGATTCAGATGGCCGCTCGCGCCGAAATCGCTGTTGACGTCGCTGCTCACAGGCAGAAGCACCGGCGTGAAGGCGATGGTTTGCAGGTCCCCTCCCGGACTTGAAATCCAGTCGGCGTTCGCCATCACGAAGCCCTCGCGCGCGAGCTGAGGATCGTTCGGGTCCTTAGCGCGCTCGACGAAGCCGATCGGGTTCCAGGCGTAGCCCTTGCCCCACTTGAGGGACCGCTTTCCGGCCTCCGCAGTGAAGCCGGGGCCGGGCCGTATCGAGAAAGCGGCCTCGTAAATGGAGTTGTCGTGATCGTGGGCCAGCTGGTCCCGCTGGAGGGCCGAGTTGGTGCGAAAGTCGAAGGTGCCGATGCCCTGGCGCAGCCTGCCGGCCAACTGTAGCGTTCCGGTGGTGCGGTCGAGGGTCTCTCTTTGCGGCTGGTTGAAATTGTTGAGCTTGTAGAAGGCTCCGGAGCGGTTAAATGCAAAGTCCTCCTGCTTGAGCTCGACGTAGCCGCCGAGCTCGAACGGCTTTTTTTCAAACGCGGACGCGTCGAAACCGTATTCGTCTGCCGCCTGTGCGCCACCGATCGCCCAGAGGAAGCCCAGCAGCCGCAGCGGCCGCGGTCTCCGCACGGGCTTCATTTCCGCAGCTCTTGAACTCGCGGCAGGTAATTGAGCGTGAAGATCTCGTCGGGGAAGTCCCGCTTTTTGAGCCCGGACCACTGCATCACTGATTTGTAGCCTTTCTGGAGCGGACTGTCGGTTTCCAGCGTTGCGGGGCGCTTGATGCCGCCACCGAAATCCTTGATGTTCCTGAAGTGCAGCGTTTTGATGAGCAGGCCGCTCGCCGCGTAGGCTTCAATGGTCGTCGGCAGCAGAAGCTGCTTGTCCACCCACATCTTGAGCCGGTCATAGGCGACTTCGCCGGTCTTGGCCTTGAGCGACAGCAGGAACGCATCTTTTTGCTCTTCCGCCGCCTCCACGTTGTATTCCGCGCTGTAATCGATGCGCAAAATGTCGGCGTTGTTGAATATGCTGCCCGTCACCGACTGCAGGCTCGTAATCCGTATCGGCCGTCCCACGTCGGGCATGTAGAGCCACATGTTGTCACCCAGCCGCAGCGTGACGCGGCCCTTGTCGCTGGGAGGGGAAAGAAAGAGCGCCACGATCTTGTCGCGGCCTTTTTTCATGGTATAGAGGACATATTCTTTCTTGCTGCCGTCCGGCTGGATGTCGATGAGCTGGCGGTACGCCTCATAGGATTCAGGCTCCAGGTTGCGGTCAACCTTTTGCAGAATTTGCGTCCCGTCGATCGCCGCAGCCGCCGCCGGCAGTGCGACAAGGCACATCATGAGCCAAAGCAGTTTCTTCATGGTCTGTCCCGTCGAATTAAACATGACCGAGCGCGCGCACCGGGTCCATCCGCGAAGCCTTCCAGGCGGGCTGGAGGCTCGCAAGCAGCGCCATCAGCACCACCATGCCGGCGATGATCGCTACATCTTTCACGCTGATCGCGGGAGAGAGCACCAGACCCTGCTGCATGCCAAAGTTGAAAGTGATCTTCCACACGTTCAACGCATAGATCACGACAAGACTGATCGCCGTTCCCAGCGCAGCTCCGCCGAGACCCAGCAGCAAGCCTTCGGTGAGAAAGAGAGAAAGGATGCGCCGTGGCGGTGTCCCGATCGCAGCGATTGTGCCGATTTCTCGGATGCGTTCGTATACCGCCATCACCATGACGTTCAGGATGCTGATGAGCACGATCGAAACCAGCATGATCTTGATGAATATGGTGAGGAGGTCGATCATGTTCGCGATATTTGAAAATGGCGAGAGGGCCGCCCATGTGTGCACCTCGAGCCCGCCCCCGCCGCCCTTCTTCGCCACGTCCGACTTCCCGTCGTCCCCCGCGATGCCAGAGAGTTCCTGTGACAGTTGTGCGTACACCTGGTCCAGTTGCGCGGGGTTCTTGAGGCGAATCGCGATCTCGCTCACTTCGGGTTGCGTCAACCGCAGCAGGCTCCTTGCGTCATCGATGCGAATATAGCCGTCCCGGCCGCTCGGGCCCGAAATGCTTTCCATTATTCCCCTGACAGTGAAGGTCTTGCCATTGACCGATCCGTCGCGATTGGTGGCGACCAGCACGATGGTATCGCCGACATTCACTTTCATACCCCGGGCCAGCAGCGTGGGAATCAGGATCTCGCCGGGTTTCAGCAGCGCGCCTTCCTTGTTTCCCTCAACGATCCGCCCGCGCAGTAACGGTGTCGTTGCGGCTTCCTTTACCGGATCGACGCCGTTGATGCGGATGCTCGTGGTCTCGGTGAAATTGCTGAACATGGCGCCGAGCTTTACGCGCTCCGAGTAGGCCTCGACCGCGTCCAGCTTGTTAAGTGCTTGTTCAACTTTATCCACCATTGCGGGCTGCACGTTGAGGTTCAGTGGCAGATTGTCGATCGAGGCGACATAGCCCTTGCGGTGCACTTCGAGGTGGCCCAATACCCCATCGGTGAACTGGCCGATCATCATCGCTTTGAACGAGCCGGCGGTGGCGATGAACAGCAGAACGGCGACGATGCCCAGCGTGATGAGCGTGGAAGTGAGCAACGTGCGCCGGTGAAAGCGGGCGAGATTGCGGATGGCGATTTTCAGTATGTTAAGCATGGAGCGCCACCGGCTTTGGTGAGGAGGGTTGGTGAATGCGGCCATCTTCGAGCGTAAAGGTGACTTCGGCCTCGGCCATGATCTTGGGATCGTGGGTCGAGAACACGAATGTCGTGCCAAGCTCGTCGCGCATCTTTTTCATGAGTTCGATGACGCGGTACGCCGTATCGTGGTCGAGATTGGCGGTCGGCTCGTCCGCCAGTACCAGTTGCGCGTTGGTTGCCAGCGCGCGGGCAACCGCCACGCGTTGCTTCTGCCCGCCCGAAATCTGGTCCGGCCGCTTGTTCTCCTGGCCCGACATGCCGACCGCGTCAAGTAGGCGCATGACTTGCTTGCGCCGTTTATCCTCGGGCCAATCCTGCACCATGATGAGCGGGTACTCGATGTTCTCGTAAACGGTCAGCACCGGTATCAGGTTGAAGTCCTGGAAGACAAAGCCGATGTGCTGCCCGCGGAAATCGGCTGCGCCGCGCCGATCCAGCGTGCCTACATCGGCGTCGATGACCGTCAATGTTCCGCTGGTAGGGTGATCGAGGCAGCCGATCATGTTGAGCAGCGTGCTCTTGCCGCTGCCGGAAGGGCCGACGAAAGCGACGAACGACTTCGCTTCGATCGCGAAATCGACGCCCCTCACCGCAAGCACGTCCACTTCGCCGGTGCGGTAGGTTTTAACGAGACGTTCGGCACGGATTAACGTCATAACTACTCCATCCGGTGATTTGACAGAAAAGCAGGTTCACTTGAGTTCCAGGGCCTTGTGGATGGCATCTTTTGCGCTGCCCTTGAATTCGACCGGCCGTATTCCCTTGCCCTTCATGACCTCCACGATCTTTGAGCCGAAGCCTTCGGCCACGAGAACCTTGACCCCTTTGTTCGCAAGGAAATCTAACGTGGAAATGCCAGCGGTTTCCGCATCATTGTAGGGATTGTCTACCGCCTCGACAAATATGCCTTGCTTGTCAAACAAGAGAAAAAACGGACTCCGTCCGGCTTGGCTGCTGACCGAAGCCGAGGCAGTTTTGTTGCTCGCGGCAACCGCAATTATGTCCGATTTACTCTGTTGGGCAAGAAGAGAGGCTGACATCAGCAAAAGCAACGCGGCAACGCCAAGAGAGATCATCTTCTTCATCGGACTTTCTCCTTTCAGGACCCCCGGAACCACGGTTATCCCGATCCGCACGAATGAACTTCCAACGAGGTTTCTTATAGCGTTATTCGGGGAGGGAGGGGTTGACCTGCATCAACCTCTCCCGTTGGCCAACTCGGCTCAGTGGCTTGATGTTCGGTCGGCCTGTTGATAAAAAAGTGCGGCGTCGCCGGATATATCAGCGACGCCGGCCGTACAGCCCTGTTTTTGAGATTACCGTGAGAGGATCACTTGACCCAGAGCATGCCAACGACCTTGCCATCGGCCACCAGCTCCGCATTCGTGCCAAATCGGCCGGCCCAGTAGGTGCCTACCGCGAGCGTTTTCACGTCCTTGTCTTCCCACAGAACGCCGACCACGTCTTTCCCTGACTGGATCGGAATGCGGGTGCCGGCCGGGGTATTCCAGGCCTGGCCTTTGGCGGCGCCG
>JBGQGU010000178.1:0-6647 GCA_041497655.1 Gammaproteobacteria bacterium | reverse complement strand
GAGATCGGCGCTGCGCCCGCCGCCCGGCACCACCGTTTCCGGCGCGATCTCCGCCAGCGGCACCAGCACGAAGGCGCGTTCGAGCATGCGCGGGTGCGGGATCGTGAGCCCCGGCTCGCGCACGGTCCGCTCGCCGTAGAGCAGGATGTCGAGGTCGAGCGTGCGCGGCCCGTTGGGGAAGTCGCGCGCGCGGCCATGGGCGCGCTCGATCGCCAGGAGCTGCTCGAGGAGGTCGCGCGGCGCGAGCCGGGTCTCGATTCTCGCCACCGCGTTGACGAATTCCGGCTGGTCGAGGTATCCCGCGGGCGGGTTGCGGTAAAGCGAGGACCGGCGCACCAGCCGGGTCTCGGGCATGGCAGCCAGCGCCTGCATCGCGCGGCGGATCTGGGCCGCCGGGTCGCCGAGGTTGCTGCCCAATCCGATAAAAGACGTGACTCGTTTCTCGTTTCTCGTTACTGGTGTCACATTACGCTTTCGCTGTCAGGAAGCACCCTGTGCGCCCGTCGTCGTCGGTCCCCTCATCCCTCCGCCCTCATCCCTCATCCCTCGGCGGCGGCGCCGGCGCCGGCGCTTGCGCGGCTCGGCATCGCCCATCAGCATTTGGGCGCGCTCGGCTTCGCCCGCGCGCTGGAAGCGCTCCCACCACTCGCCGAGCGCGGGCTCGAGCTCGCCGCTCTCGCAGCGCAGCCGCAGGAAATCGTAGCCGGCGCGGAACCGCGGGTGTTCGAGCAGTCGATACGGGCGCTTGCCGGCCCGCTGGGAGAAGCGCGGCTGCATCGCCCAGATCTCCCGCATGTCGGCGCCATGGCGATGCGGGATCGCGAGCTGTCCCGCCTGGGCCCGCATAACGTGGTCCATCGCCTGGTACAGCGCCGGGATCGGCGGCCCGCCCTTCTCCTCCAGCACCTTCCACTCGGCTTGAACCTCGGGCCACAACAGCGCCGCGAACAGGAAGCCCGGCGACACCGGCTTCCCGGCCAGCAAGCGCTCGTCCGTGCTTCTCAGCGCAGCCATGACCAAGCGTTCCCCCGCGGCCCTGCCCATGGCGGCATCGAGCAGCGGCAGCACGCCGTGGTGCAGGCCTTCCTTGCGCAGCTGCGCGACGCCCTGGGCGGCATGACCGGAGAGCAGCAGCTTCAGCATTTCGTCGAGCAGGCGCGACGGCGGCACGTGGGCGAGCAGCCCGGCCAGCCGGCGTATCGGCCGGCGCGTCGCCGCGTCGATCTCGAGCCCGCGGCTCGCCGCCAGCCGCACCGCACGCAACATCCGGATCGGGTCTTCCCGGTAGCGCTTCTCCGGGTCGCCGATCATGCGCAACCGCCGCTTGATGAGGTCGGGCACGCCGCCGTGATAATCCCAGATCTCCTGGGAGGACGGGTCGTAGAACAGCGCGTTGATGGTGAAATCGCGGCGCGTGGCGTCCTGCTCCTGGGTGCCGAACACGTTGTCGCGCAGAATCCTGCCGTGCTCGTCCGCGACGCGCTCGTCGGCTTCCTCCGCCGTGCTCACGCCGCGGAACGTGGAGACTTCCACCATCTCCGGCCCGCACATTACATGCACCAGTCGGAAACGCCGCCCGATCACCCGCGAGCGGCGGAACAGCTCGCGCACCTCCTCGGGCGTGGCGTCGGTCGCAATGTCGAAATCCTTGGGCTTGCGCCCAAGCAGCAGGTCGCGCACCGCGCCGCCGACGACAAAGGCCGCGAAATCGTGGCGTTGCAACGCCTGGATCGTGCGCAGCGCGCAGGAGCTGATTGCCTCGCGGCCGACACCGTGCGCACCGAACGCGATGATCTTCGGCTGCGCCGGCCTGAACAACTGCCCGGAAAAGACCCTGCCAAGAAATCTGGTGATCACTAGATTTCAGTGTTGAGTGTTGAGTGCTTAGTGTTGAGTGGTGGGTGCCATGCAATTCGAGGCACCACAGTGATTATCGCAGTTGCAACTAAACACTCAAAACTCATCACTCAACATTCATCAGCCAAGCTGATGATGGGCCAGCCGCTGCGCTCGGCCTGCGCCCGCAGCGTCTCGTCCGGGTCCACCGCGACGGGGTGGCTGACGCGCTCGAGCAGCGGCAGGTCGTTCAGCGAGTCGCTGTAGAACCACGATTCGGAGCACGCGGCGAGCGAGCCGCCCCGCTCCGCGAGCCAGGCCTCGAGCCGCGTGACCTTGCCCTCGCGAAAGCACGGAATGCCGCGCACCGTTCCTGTGAATTCGCCGTCGCGCTGCTCCGGCTCGGTCGCGATCAGGTCCGCGATGCCGAATTCGTGGGCGATCGGCGCGGTGACGAAGCTGTTGGTGGCCGTGATCACGACGCGCAGGTCGCCGTGGTGGTGTTCGACCAGCGCACGCGCCTTCCGGCGTATCAGCGGGCGGATCTTGCGCTCCATGAACTCGCGATGCCAGGCCGCGAGCTGCGCCCGGGGGTGGCGCGACAGTGGCTTAAGCTGAAAATCGAGGAATTCGTGGATGTCCAGCGTTCCGGCCCTGTACTGGTCGTAAAAGCTCTGGTTGCGCGCTTCGTACACCTCGCGGTCGAGCACGCCGCACTCGATCAGGAACTGCGCCCACTCGAAATCGCTGTCACCCGCGAGCAGGGTATTATCGAGGTCAAACAGCACAAGTCGTTCGCTCAATCCTCAATCCTCAATCCTCAATCCTGTATCCCGTATCCCGCATCCCGATCACGTATCCCGCCGCTCCGCCGAGTGGAGCAGCTCGCGCGCCAGCGGCACGGTGACCGGGCGCTTGGTCTCGAGCGAGTAGCGGTCGAGCGCGTCCAGCGTCGCCAGCAAAGTGGGCAGGTCGCGCCGCGCCCGTGTCAGCAGGAAATCGCACACTTCGGGTGCGAGCCGGAAACCGCGGCTGGTGGCGTGGTCGGTGAGCGCCTGCGCCTTGTTCTCGTCGGTGAGCGCATGCACCTGGTAGACGAGCCCCCAGGCGAGCCGGGTCACCAGGTCCTCGCGCAATTTCAACTGCACAGGGGGGGCGGCGGCGCTGGCGAGCAGGGCGCCATTATGCTCGCGGAGCGCGTTGTACAGGTCGAATACCGACAGCTGTCCCTCGTCGTCGAGCCGGTCCACGTCGTCGAGCGCCACGCAGTCCATGCGCTCGAGTCCATCCGCGAGCCGGATGCCCGCTGTGCAGGCAACGTAGACGGCGGCCGCCCCCTCGCGCTGCAGCTCCGCCACGGTGCCCTTGAGCAGGTGGCTGCGGCCGCTGCCAGGCCCGCCCCAGAGGTAGAGGTAGTGTTCGTGCGCGTTCCTCGAGGCAAGACGCCTCAGGTTCTGGAGCAGCTCGCCGTTGCGCCCGGGAATGAAATTGTCGAGCGTGGGCTGCGGCGGTCTGGCGAAATCGAGCGCGAGCTGTTTCATTACGGTAAAATTCGCCTGCCCTGGACAACGCCAGCCCTCATCTCATGCCCTTCTCCCAAAGAGGGAAGGGAATCTCGAGCCTCCCCTCTCCCAGCCCCCATCCCATGCCCTTCCCCCATGCAGGGGAAGGGAATCTCGTGCCTCCCCTCTCCACTCGGGAGAGGGGCGGGGGTGAGGGATGGAGAGGTGCGGGGGTGAGGGGTTCGACGCAGAGGGACGGGATGGCGGCCTTCCGGCGCATATCTTAGCCCAAATCGCCCATCACCGACCCTCCTTTCGGGAACGCCGCTTGAGGAAATCCCACGCCCCGCAGACGCTGACCTACCGCGACGCCGGCGTGGACATTGACGCCGGCGATCGCCTGGTCGAGAACATCAAGCCGTTCGCGAAGAAGACATTGCGCAAGGGCGTGCTCGCCGGAATCGGCGGCTTCGGCGCGCTGTTCGAGATCGCGCGGAAGCGATACCGTGAGCCGGTGCTGGTCGCCGGCACCGACGGGGTGGGCACCAAGCTCAAGCTTGCGTTCGAGTTGAACCGCCACGCCACCATCGGCATCGACCTCGTGGCCATGAGCGTCAACGACATCCTCACGCACGGCGCCGAGCCGCTGTTCTTCCTCGATTACTACGCGTGCGGCAGGCTCGACGTGGCGACCGCGACCGAGGTCGTCAAAGGCATCGCCGCGGGCTGCAAGCAGGCGGGCTGCGCGTTGATCGGCGGCGAAACCGCGGAGATGCCGGGCATGTATCCCGCCGGCGAATACGATCTTGCGGGATTCGCGGTAGGCGTCGTCGAGAAGAGCCGCATCATAGACGGATCTGGCATCGTCGAGGGCGACGTCGTGTTAGGGCTTGCCTCGAGCGGCGCGCACTCCAACGGCTACTCGCTGATTCGCAAGATCATCGCGATGACGGGCGTGGACCTGTCGGCGAGGTTCCACGGTCGCGCGTTGAGTGACGTCATACTCGAGCCGACGCAGATTTACGTGAAGCCGGTCCTGAAACTGGTCAGGAGCATCACCGTCAAAGGACTGGCCCACATAACCGGCGGCGGGCTCCTCGAAAACGTGCCCCGCGTATTGCCCGCGGGGCTGGCGGCGCGCATCGAGCGTGCAGCGTGGAACCTGCCGCCCCTGTTTCAATGGCTGAAGCAGGAAGGCAACATCGCCGATGCGGAGCTCTACCGTGTGTTCAACTGCGGCATCGGCATGGTCGCCGTGGTCGGCGCCGCCGAGGCCGGCGCGGCGTTAAAGGCGCTCAGGGCGGCCGGAGAGATTGCGTGGCGCATCGGCCGCATCGAGCGGCGCAGGAAGAACGGTCCGCAGGTCGTCATCGTCTAAAGGAACAGTGCTTAGTGTTGAATGTTGAGTGCTGAGTTAACAGCAGGAACCGGGGCCTTTTTTTTGCAACTCAACACTAAACACTCAAAACTCAACACTGAAGGCATGGCCGATAAGACTCTCGTTATCCTGATCTCCGGGCGCGGCAGCAACATGGAGGCCGTGCTCGATGCGCGGCTGCCGGCGCGGGTCGCGGCCGTCATCAGCAACAATCCGCAGGCAGGCGGCCTTGAAGTCGCTCGCAAGCGCGGCATCGCGACCGCTGTGGCCGACCACCGCGCGTTCCCGGACCGCGCCGCGTTCGAGGCGGCACTCGCCGCCGAAATCGACCGCCACCGGCCCGACCTCATCGTGCTGGCGGGCTTCATGCGCGTTCTGACACCGCCCTTCGTCGAGCGCTACGAGGGCCGGATCATGAACATCCACCCCTCCCTGCTTCCTGCTTTCCAGGGTCTCGACACGCACCGGCGGGCCCTCGAGGTCGGCGTGCGCATTCACGGCTGCACGGTGCACTTCGTCACGCCCGCTCTCGACAGCGGGCCGATCATCGTGCAGGCCGCGGTACCGGTGCAGGCCGACGACACCGAGGAGCGGCTTGCCGCCCGCGTTCTCGCGGAAGAGCACCGCATCTATCCGCAGGCGATACGCTGGTTTTGCGAGGGGCGGTTGAGGCTCGGCCGCAATGGCGCGGTCACAGTCGACGCCGCGCGTGCCGCAAATGGCGCCCTGACCGCGCCTCCGCTCGAGACGCGCTAAGAGCCACTAACATAATGAAACGCACAGCCTGGCTCACAGCAGCGCTGCTCGCCGTCGCACTCCCCTGCGCGGCGGCTTCGCTCCCGGCGCCCCACACCGTAACTTCAGGCTACAACGTATTCTGGAACAGCATCCAGGTGGCCGTGATGACTGAAACCTTCGAGGCCAGGGATGGTGGCTACCGGATCGTCAGCGAGAGCCAAGCCGTCGGGCTGCTGGCGCTGTTCGTGCGGCAACCGCTGCGCCTCGAGAGCAACGGGCGGCTGACCGCCTCGGGGCTGCAGCCGCAGCACTTTGAAGGCAAGCGTAGCGACACCGATCCGCGCCGCGCCCGCGCCGATTTCGACTGGCAAGCGGGCGAGCTCACGATCACGCGTGACGGCAGGACCGAAATACTCAAGCTGCCGCCCGCCACGCAGGATCTGGTTTCGTCCATGTACCAGTTCATGTTCCTCGAGATGGGAAAGCTGCAGCGTTTCGAGCTGGCGATGACCAACGGCCGCAAGCTGGACCACTACCTCTACACGGTCCAAGCCGGCGTTGAGATCGAAACTCCGCTCGGGCGCATGACCACTGTGCATCTCGTCAAGCAGCACCGGCCCGACGAGGGCGGAATCGAGATCTGGCTCGCCCCGCAGCATCGCTACCTGCCCGTCAGGCTGATGGTGCTGGAAGAGAACGGCTCACGCTACGAGCAGGTCATCACGAAGGTGGAAATCAAGAGCGCTGAGCCATGACCACGCGCCTGCGCCTTGTCATCGCCGCTCTCCTCTCGCTGGCGTTTCATGCGCTGGTGATATCCGGAGAATGGGTGCCGCTTCCGCAAGCGCCGGGCGAGCCGCGGCTGCTTCAGGCGCATCTCGCGCCGCCACCGGAGCTGAAGCCGGCCGTTCCCCGGCCGAAGGTCCGGGCGGCGCGCCGAGCCGCCCCGGCTCCCGTCCCCAAGGTAGCAGCCGTTGCAGCGGCGAGCCCGCTGGTCCTGCCGGATCTCCTGCCAGATGAGGCGCCAGCGGAAGAAGTGGCGGAGCAGCCCGCCGCGCCGGAGCCGCCGCAACAACTCGCGCTCGCCGCGGAGTCAAGCGTGGCCGCTGCCGCGCATAGCCTGCCGCGCAGGGGCCGCATCTCCTTCACGCTGTTCTACGGCATCGACCGATACTATGTTGGAACGGCAGTTC
>JBGQGU010000177.1:0-6673 GCA_041497655.1 Gammaproteobacteria bacterium | reverse complement strand
GCGCGAGCGGCAGGCCGGGTGTCTGCCTCGCCCAGCAGATCGGCGCGTCGAATCTCGCCGCCGGACTGCGCGACGGCTATATGGCCGGTTCGCCGATGATCGCCATCACCGGTGGACCCGCCACGGCGGGGCGTTACCGGCACGCCTACCAGGAGGTGGAGGACCTCACCCAGTTCGATGCTGTGACGAAGCTCAACCTGCAGGCTGACGACCTCGCGCGCTTTCCGGACCTGGTGCGCCAATTATTCCGCGCGGCGACTTCGGGAGCGCCGGGCCCGGTCCATCTGCGGCTGCGCGGCTCCCACGGCCAGGGCATCGAGGGCGAGGCCGATCTGCACCCTCTCATCGAGGCCCAGTTCTCGCGCGTGCCGGCGTTCCGTCCCGGCCCGGAACCGCAGCGCGTGCGCGACGCCGTCGCGCTGCTCTCCAAGGCGCAGAAACCCATCATCGTCGCCGGCGGCGGCGTGGTTGCCTCGCAGGCGCAGGCCGAGCTGGTCGAGCTCGCCGAAAAGCTCCAGATCCCAGTCGCCACTTCGCTCACCACCAAGGGCGCCATCCTGGACACTCACCCGCTGTCGGTCGGCGTGGTCGGCATCTACTCGCGCGCGTGCGCAAACCGGGCGGTGTCGGAGGCCGATCTCGTCTTTTTTGTCGGCACCCACGCCGGCGGGCAGGTGACCGCCAACTGGCGCATCCCTGCCGTGGGAACGCCGGTGATCCAGCTCGACATCGATGCCGGACAATTGGGCCGGAATTACCCGAACACGGTGCCGTTGCTGGGCGACGCCAAGGTGACGTTGAGGCAGATGTGCGATGCCGCGCAACGGAAGAGCCCTGAGAGCGCGAAAGGCTGGACCGGACGCGTGCGCGAACTCGTCGCCGGGTGGCGCGCCGCAGCGGAACCGATGCTCGCATCGGATGCCGTGCCCATGCGGCCGGAGCGCATCTGCCGCGAGGTCGCGCAGGCGCTGCCGGTGGACGGCGTGGTGGTTACCGACACGGGACACGCCGGCATGTGGACGGGCCAGATGATCGATATCACCCGGCCCGGACAGCGCTACATCCGCTGCGAGGGCTCGCTGGGGTGGGGGTTGCCGGGAGCGATGGGGGTGAAGTGCGCGCTGCCCGAGCGGCCGGTGGTGTGCTTCACCGGCGATGGCGGCATGTACTACCATCTGCCGGAGCTGGAAACCGCGGCGCGCCACGGCATCAATCTCGTGGTGGTGGTCAACAACAACGGCTCGCTCAACCAGGAGATCCCGCTGGTGAAGGCTGCGTACAAGGAGAAGCGGGACGAGCGCTCCGGCGAAATGTGGCGCTTCCAGAAAGACGCGGATCTGGCGAAAGTCGCGCAAGCGCTGGGCTGCGCGGCGTTCCGCGTTGATAAGCCGGGGCAACTGAAGGATCTGTTGCCGCGGGCGCTGGCCATGGGCAAGCCGGTTGTGCTCGACTGCATCAGTGACGAGCAGGCCCTGGCGCCGACCGCCTGGCTGCCGGGGAAATAGCGCGCCCGTTCCTTTACATACCAGGAAAGGTCGGTCCATGCGGATGCGGCGGGGATTTGCGGTTGCAGTTGCGATTTGGACAGGTGCTGGAATTGCCGCTGCCGGGAGGCTGGCGTGGTGCGCGCCGGACTATCCTGTGAAACCCGTTCGCATCATCACCGAGTTGCCCGGCAGCAGCGGGAATTTTCTGGCTCGCTACGTCGGGCAGCGGTTGCACGAGCGATGGGCTCAACCGGTGGTCGTGGAAAACCGTGGTGGGATCGGCGTTTCCGGCACGCTCGCGGCCAGGGCCGCGCCCGACGGCTACACGCTCTGGACGGGCAGTACCGGAACGATCGCTACCGCGGTGAGCTTGTACAAGAATGTGGGATTCGATCCCGTCAGGGATTTTGCGCCAATCGTGCTGATATCGAAGGCGCCCCTCGTGTTCGTTGCGCATCCTTCCGTGCCAGCGGCGAATCTTCGTGAATTCATCGCCTACGCCAAGCAGCACTCGAGCCCTGTGGTCTATTCCTCCGGGGGCAACGGCACTGCCGCGCACCTAGCGACCGCCTTTTTCCGCTCATTGACCGGGATAGACATGCGGCACGTGCCGTACAAGGGCGCCGGCGCATCCGTCTCAGCGCTGGTGGCGGGCGAGGCGGCCGTCTCTTCCGTTTCGGCATCGTCGGTCGTGCCACAGGTCAGGGCGGGAAGACTTAAGGCCTACGCAGTCACGAGCACGAGCCGTTTCGCCGCGCTGCCCGACGTTCCGACGGCGGCTGAAGCCGGACTGCCGGGATTCGAAGCGACGGCGTGGTACGGCCTGTTGGCGCCGGCAAAGACGCCCCGGGCCATCATCGACAAGCTCAACCGCAGCATCGTTGAGATACTGCGTACGCCGCAGACGGCGGAGGCATTTCTTGCACAAGGTGCGGAGGCGGCGCCAGGAACGCCTGAGGAGTTCGGCGCGTGGATTCGCAGCGAGATTTCGAAGTGGGCAAGAGTCGTGAAAGAAGCCGGGCTTCGCCCTGAATGAACCCGGAGCGACTCATGAACAAATCTACGTCTGGAAGTTCGCTCCTGATGCGGGAATTGAGCGCCTATATCGCCGGCGCGCTGACTACGTGTTTGCGTCGAAGGGTTGCGTTTTTTTGTGTCGGCGTCTATCTGCGTTTATGCCGTTACAAACACCATGGGGCAGTGACTGTGGAGACTGATTCTCTGCGGTAGGCGAATCGATCGGGTGGCGGAAGCACAGTTTGTAACGGCATTCATCTGCGGCTAAATGCCGTCACGCCTTCCGGAAGAGCACGATGCGGTTGGAGTTGGTGCCGAGGCTGTTGTTTTTGACGCCCCAGATGTTGGCGGTCTTGGTGAAGCGCTGGGAATTGATCAGGATCGCGGAGCAGTCGAAGCCGGCGCTCATTCCCAGCGGAACCACGGTTTCCTCGAGCTTGATCTCGCCGCGCCGAATCTCGCCCACCTCGAACGCGACCCACCCTCGCGGCCGGGCCACCCGGTAGAGCTCGACGAGCACCGCGCCCATCTCCCGCGCCCAGCCCTCGACCGTCCGGCTCATCGTGATGCGGGCACCGAGGGCGCCGGCATCGAGGCCGTTGAACCAGCAGCGCAGCCAGTTATCGCGGGCGTACTGCACGACGTCCAGGAACGGGGGCGACGTGACGGTGAGCTGCACGCTTCCCGTGGCGATCCCGGGCGTGGCGGATGCGACGTGCTCGAGCAAGCGTGCGCTCGCCGCCGCCGTGCGCAGCCGCCACCGTTCCGCTGCGCTCAGCCGGCCCTGGAGCTGCATGGACTTCTTCATGATCAGCGCGCGGATGTTGCGGTACTCGGGCTCCTGCCTGAGCCGGGCGTTGATGCGGACCTGGTCATCCATGGAGACGGCCTGATTGGGCGGCAAAGTGTAGACCGAGAAGAAGCCGGGAGAGTGTCCAGTCAGCCGGTTGGTCGCCACCATGCGGATCCAGCGGTCCACGCCGTCTTCGATTGCTGCGCTACGGCGCTTGTAGAGGTACTCGCGCAGGCCGAGGATCTCGTACTCGGTATCGGGATGGAAGAACATCGAAAGGTCGAGGCTGCTGCGGGGCCGGGCGACGAAACGAAGCGACCTGAGACGCGCATCGATGTCCGCGATGGACGGCAGCTCCAGCCGCGGGCGCGTCAGGATCGAGGACAGCGGATTGACGTCGTTGGCGATCACGTTACGCCCGCGCAGGGCGGCTTCGATCGCTGTCGTGCCGCGTCCGCTGAACGGATCGTAGACGACGTCGCCTTCCCGGGTCAGCCGCTCGATGAAGTACGCCGGCAACTGCGGCTTGAAGCATGCGCGGTACGAGATCTCGTGGATCGGGCTCGCCTGCCGCTGGCGGTGGGTCCACAGCTCCTGCTCGTAGACCGGGACGGACAAGGAAGTCGCAACTTGAGCGACTTCCTTATTTCCGCTTTCGGGACGGGTTGCTACCTTCAGATTCCGTGACGCGGTGCGCGGATTCGATTGCAGCATGATCGTAGAGCCTCTTGGTACGAACCACGGGCAATCGTACGCCTGATCGGAGAAAAGTACAAGCCCAATGAGATTGTCGAACCGTGATCCGACAAACTCCTAACCGTAAGGCCAAAAGGATGGAACTTGACAGGCGAGAGATTGATTAACCCGAATGCGACAGGCTCGACAGGCTGTCGTCCAGGGCCTCGATCCAGTGCCGGACCGGCAATCGGGTTGCCGTCTGCAGGTGCGCCTGGCAACCGATGTTGGCGGTGAGGATGGCGGTGGGCGCGCCGCTCTCCAGGGCTGCGATCTTGTTTCCCAGCAGCCGCTGCGACAATTCCGGCTGCAGGATAGAGTAGGTTCCGGCCGAGCCGCAGCAGAGATGCCCGTCGGGGACGGGGGTGAGCGCGTAGCCGAGATCGCCCAGCAGATTTTCCACCGCTCCCTGCAGCTTCAACCCATGCTGCAAGGTGCACGGGGCATGAAATGCTACGCGCTGAGTGCCGAGTGCTGAGTGCTGAGTGCTGAGTGGCTTGAGCTTCGCTTGTTCTGCGATTACGACTTCGCCGACGTCTTTGGTCAGGCCCGAGACGCGCTTCGCTTTCGCGGCGTAGGCGGGATCATGTCCAAGATAATGTCCGTATTCCTTTACCGTCACGCCGCAGCCGCTGGCGGTGATCACGATTGCTTCCGCGCCTTGCTCGATGTGCGGCCACCAGGCGTCCACGTTGCGGCGCATGTAACCGAGCGCTTCTTTCTGCTCGTTGAGATGAAAAGAAACGGCGCCGCAGCACCCCGCACCCGTCGCGCGCACCAGAGATATGCCGAGCCGGTCGAGCACGCGCGCCGCCGCGGCATTGGTGTTCGGAGAAAGACTGGGCAGCGCGCAGCCCTCCAGCACCAGCATCCTGCGCGGATGCTCCCGCTTCGGCCATGATCCGGCTGCTGCTACGGACGCCGGAACCTTGCTTTTCAGCGCACCGGGCAGAAGCGGGCGCACCATGCGGCCGAGCTTGAGCAGAGGGTCGAACAGTAACGGGTTCGGGATCACGGTGCGCAGCGCCTTGCGCTTCAATGCCTCAAGCGCGCTACGCCCGACTCGCTCCTCCACGAGGTGACGCCCGATATCGAGCAACCGGCCGTAGCGCACACCCGTCGGGCATGTGGTCTCGCACGCGCGGCAGGTGAGGCAGCGGTCGAGGTGAAGCTGCGTCTTCGCGGTTGGCGTTGCTCCCTCGAGCACCTGCTTGATGAGATAGATGCGGCCGCGCGGGCCGTCGAGCTCGTCGCTCAGCAGCTGGTAGGTCGGGCAGGTCGCGGTGCACATGCCGCAATGCGTGCACTTGCGCAGGATCGAATCCGCCTCCTTGCCTTCTGCGGTGTCCTTGATGAATGGAGCCAGGTTCGTCTGCATGGGCTAGATGCGTGATTTGTGAGTCGTGATTCGTGATTCGATCACGCAAGGACCGGTCTTAGAGAGGTTCAGTCGATTCACGATTCACGAATCACGATTCACGCCCTTCAAAAATCCGGGTAAAGGCGGCCCGGATTCAGGACGCCTGCCGGGTCGAAGGCCTGCTTCAGGTTGCGGTGCAGCTTCATCAACGCCGGCGGGAGCGGATGGAATACGCCCCCCGACTTGTCCCCGCCACGGAACAGCGTGGCATGGCCGCCGGAACGCGCTGCCGCGTCGCGAATTGTTTTCGCGTCGGCGGCGGACTTGAGCCAGCGCAATGCGCCGCCCCATTCGATGAGCTGCTGGCCGGGCAGTTCGAGAGGTGGGGTCGTGGAGCCGACGGACAGACGCCACAGCGGCCTGCTGATCGCGAAGAAGGGGTCGGCGTGTTCACGGATGCCGGTCCAGAAGCGCTCCGCCTGGGCCGGAGCGACCGGTGTTCCCCCGATCCTCTTCGCCGCGGCATCGACCGCCACCAGTGCTCCCGAGAGCCGTACGCCCAGTTCTCCATTATGGAAAGCCGTTGCCGTAATGGGCAACGGCTTTCCAGCCCAATCGTTCATCAGCGCGATGGCCTCCGCTTCGGTGCACTTCAGATGGAGTGTCGTCTCGGCGGGGGGGGCCGGCAGCACTTTGAGCGAGACCTCGAGCAGCAAGCCGAGCGTGCCGAGCGAGCCCGCCATGAGGCGCGAGACGTCGTAGCCGGCGACGTTCTTCATGACCTGGCCGCCGAATTTCAGGTCGTCGCCTTTGCCGTCGAGAATGCGCACACCCAGCACGAAGTCGCGCACCGCGCCGGCATAGGGACGGCGGGGACCGGAGAGGCCCGCTGCCACGCAGCCGCCGAGCGTTGTGCCGGTACCGAAGTGCGGCGGCTCGAACGCGAGCATCTGGCCTTTTTCGAGCAGCGCGGCTTCGATTTCAGCCAGCGGCGTGCCAGTGCGCGCGGTGATCACCAGCTCGGTCGGCTCGTAGGCGACGATGCCGCGGTAATCGACGGTGTTGAGCTTGTAGCCGTGAACGGGACCGCCATAGAAGTCCTTGGTCCCCCCGCCACGGATGCACAGCGGCCGCTTCTGCTTGGCCGCCTCGCGTATCGTCGCTGCCAGTTGATTTATCAAATGGTCCATTGAAAATCTTGACGCAAAGACGCTAAGGCGCAAAGGAATCTTGGGCGTGTCTCAAAATGCTCCCTCGCCCCGTGCCAACGGGGAGAGGGCT
>JBGQGU010000176.1:0-6697 GCA_041497655.1 Gammaproteobacteria bacterium | reverse complement strand
GGTCAGCACGTCGTAGTGCGCCAGGTGCAGGAGGCGCTCTTCCGCCAGTTTGCGTTCGGTGATGTCGTTGATCAGTGTCAGCCAAACCGGGTGCCCGTCCTGCATGAATTGCCGCGCGGTGGCCTCGACGTCTATGACGCGTCCGTCCTTGGTGCGGTGCTTGCGCTGCAGAAGCAGGGTTTGCATCTGTAAGCGGTCGCGGAGGCTCTCCTCATAGCGCGTCTGTTCGCCTGGCGCCCAGATGTCGCGCACGTTCATCCGCAGGAATTCATCCCGCGTGTAGCCGTAATGATTGATTGCGGCCTCATTCACCGCCAGGAAAACAAGCTTCTCGTCGTCCCACACCCACATTGGCAACGGACTCGCCTCGAATACGTCACGGTAGCGCTCTTCGCTGTCGCGCAGCGAAGCTTCCGCCTGCTTGCGCTCGGTGATATCGCGGCTGATGCCGATGATCCCGCTGACGTTCCCGTACGCATCCCGCATCGGGACCTTGGTCTTGGAAGACCAGCGCTCATCGCCGAGTGTCCCGTCCCGCGCCCTGACGACCACCCTCTGCTCCACGTCGAGCAACGGTGTTCCGGAGTTGACGATGGCCTGGTCCTCGGCGGCCATGCTCTCCGCCAATTCACCCGAGAACAGCTCGAATACCGTCTTTCCCGCTACCTCCTCGGCGGTGCGCCCACGCGCCTTGAGCCAGGCTTCGTTGCCGAGCCGGAATCGCCCTGACGTGTCCTTGACGTAAATGAAATCGGGGAGCGAGTCGATGATCGTGCGCAGCAGCGCGCGCTCGCGGGCGACAACCTCCTCCGCGTGCCTGCGCTGGCTAATATCCATGATGATACGGATGAAGTAGAGCGGCGTGCCGGCCGCGTCTCGCGCCAGCGAAACGGTGCGGTTGACCCAGAGCGGCGAGCCATCTTTGCGCTTGAACATCCGCTCCGACGAGTAGGTGTCTATTTCGCCGCTCAGCGCTTTGTTGCGGTTGCGGCGGCGATTCCCGCTGTGGCCGTCCGGGTGGCGGAGATCGACCGTCGTCATGCCCAGCAGCTCGCTCTCCGAGTAGCCCAGCAGCTCCGTCAGCCTGGCATTCACGCGCAGGATTCTGTCGTCATCAATGCCGGTATGCATGATGCCGACGGGCGCGTGGTCGAATGCCGCACGGTAGCGATCCTCGCTCTCGAGCAGCGCCTGCCACATGCGGCTGCGTTCGGCGATATCCTGTGACGGCGCCTGCGGCCAGGCCCCCCTCGACCTCTGGCGCGCCCGGCGCGCCTTGCGTGCCGTCTTCTCGCTGATTCTTGAACCGGACACATTGACTCCTTTGCGGACCCATCAGGATGGTCCAGAGCCCCTCACACCGGGCCCACCCTGTTTTTCGTTATGTTACGGGCTCTTAAGCTAACACCAGATGATAAATGCCGCAAAAACGACCCAATCGAACGCGGCCACAGGTGCAGCCAAGCGCTGCGTGAAATCAGAGTTCTCTTTAATAATCAGACAAGTATATTACATGTCGAATTCCTGGAGCTGCTACAAGTCGCCCAGTACCTTGAGATGGGTCGCCACGCTCCGGCCCAAGGCATGCAACTCGTAGCCGCCCTCCAGCACGGATACGATGCGCCCCCCCGCAGTTCGCCCGGCAGCCTCCTTGATTCTCTCCGTGACCCACGCGTAGTCGGCTTCCACCAGGTTGAGCATGGCCATGTCGTCGTCGCGATGCGCGTCGAAGCCCGCGGAAATGAACAGCATCTCCGCCCTGAAGGCATCGAGCGCCGGCAGCCAGTGCCGTTCCACCGCGTCGCGGAATTCCTTGCCGCCGCTGCAGGCGGCAAGCGGTATGTTTACCATCCGCTCGGAACGCCCCTCAATACCGCTGTACGGATAGAACGGATGCTGGAAAGTGGACACCATCAGCACGCGGGGGTCATCCCGGAAGATGTCTTCGGTGCCATTGCCGTGGTGCACGTCAAAATCGACGATGGCGACGCGCTTCAGGCCGTGCCCCTCGAGTGCGTGCGCCGCAGCGACGGCCACGTTGTTGAACAGGCAGAAGCCCATGGCGCGTGCGCGCTCGGCATGATGCCCGGGCGGACGCACGCTGCAAAACGCGGCTTCAGCCTCGCCCCTGATCACCCTGTCGGTCGCCAGCACCGCCGCGCCGGCCGCGCGTTTTGCGGCTTTCATCGTGTGCGGGTTCATTGCCGTGTCGGGATCGAGATGGACCAGGCCCCGCGCTGGTGCCTTCTGCTCCAGCGCCGATACGTAGTCCGGCGCGTGCACGCGCTCGAGCTGGATGCGGGTCGCGAGCGGCGCCTCGACGTGCTCCAGATAATTGCTCAGCCCCGATGCGATCAGCTGATCTTCGATGGCGGTGAGCCGCGCCGGGCATTCGGGATGAGTGGCGCCCACGTCATGCAACAGGCAGTCGCCATGGGAGAGGAAAGCGATAGTCACGGCTGCGCCGACGATGAATGAGGAATGATGAGTGGTGAATGAAAGAACCCGGCCACGCCGTGGGCATGACTCCGCATTCCGCAGTCACCATTCATCATGGGCATAGCAATTATAATGGCCGCTGATGGCCGCGGCGCGCGCCGCAGGCATACGCGAGATGTACGGCGAGGTGCTGGCGAGCAACCACAAGATGCTGCAGCTTACCGCCAGACTCGGTTTCAGCGCACGCCTCGACGAGAGCGATCCTCGCGTGATGCGGGTTGAAACGACGCTTGGGCAGACGTGATCAGTGAAACACGGGCCGTGAATCGACAAAGCCGCTGTGAGAAACCGCACATTTCAGAACTCCTATCACGGGTCGCGATGCTCCCGTCACTGGTCACCGGTCGCAGTACTGTGGCACACTGAATCAAATGAATGACTTTCCTCAGCGCGCCGTGACGTCGCAGCAGGTCGAGAAGGTCGTCGCTCAGGTCGGGGGCATCATCCTCGGCAAGGAACGCCAGATCCGGCTTGCGATCGCCTGCGTGCTCGCGCGCGGTCACCTGCTGATCGAGGACATCCCGGGGGTGGGCAAGACCATGCTGGCTCACGCGCTGGCGACGTCGCTGGGAATGGATTTTCAGCGCATCCAGTTCACCAGCGATCTGCTGCCCGCCGACATTATCGGTGTCTCCATCTACAATCGGGACACCGGCGGCTTCCAATTCCACTCCGGTCCGATCTTCAACCAGGTCGTGCTGGCCGACGAGGTCAACCGCGCCACGCCCAAGGCGCAAAGCGCCCTGCTCGAGGCGATGGAGGAGCACCAGGTAACGACGGAGGGCGAGACGCGGCATCTGCCCGAGCCGTTCTTCGTGATCGCGACGCAGAATCCCTCGTACCAGATCGGCACGTTCCCGCTGCCGGAATCGCAACTCGATCGTTTCCTGATGCGTATCCACCTGGGCTACCCCGACAGCGAGGCGGAACGCGCGTTGCTGATGGGAGAAAATCGCCGCGACCTGCTCGCAACGCTCAAGCCCGCCATGGCGCCGCATGAGCTGTTGGACCTGCAGCACCGCGCGCAGCAGATCCACACCTCCAGCGCGTTGTTCGACTACGTTCAGGCGCTCACCGACCATACACGCCGCGCCGCAGATTATATCAACGGCCTGTCCCCGCGCGCGGCACTTGCGCTGCTGCACGCCGCGCGCGCCTGGGCGCTGATGGCCGGGCGCGGCCACGCGGTCCCGGAAGACGTGCAGGCGGTGCTCCCCGCCGTGGTCGGCCACCGGCTGGTTCCCACGGGCGAAGTGACCCAGGCCAACGGCGCCGATATCGCGGCACACCTGATCAAGCAGGTCGCCATTCCCTAGTGATTAAGTGATTCTGTGATTGAGTGATTAAGTGGCAGAGGCGGCATAAGCAACTCAATCACTCAATTACTTAGTCACTCAATCACTCGCATGTACGCGGCGCTCAAGAACCGCTTCTACACGTGGCTTTTCCAATGGCGCGGCCCCGAGACCGGGGCGATCGTGTTGGTCCAGCGGCGGGTGTTCATCCTGCCGACACGTCAGGGACTGGTGTTCGCTGCGGTGCTGCTGGTCATGCTCGCCGGCTCGATCAACTATTCGCTGGGCCTGGGCTTCGTGCTCACCTTCCTGCTCGGCGCCCTCGGCGTCAATGCCATGATCTACACCTTCCGCAATCTCGCCAACCTGCGGGTCACGGGCGGGCGCACGCGGCCGGTGTTCGCCGGCGACACCGCGTTCTTCACGGTCCATCTCGAGAACGGTGGCGAGGCCGACCGCTATGCCATCGGCCTCACCCATGATCGCAAGCAAGCGTCATTCGTGGACTTGATGGCGCGTTCCACCACGCCCGCAACTGCCGCGGTTCTCGCGCATCGGCGCGGCATCCTGCGGCCGGGGCGGCTGATTCTTTTCACTCGTTTCCCGCTGGGTCTTTACTACGCCTGGGCCTACCTCGACCTCGACCTGCGCTGCATCGTTTATCCGCGTGCCGCCCCTCCCGGCTTGCCGATGCCGTCCGCTGCAACGAGCGCGGGGGCCGGCGCCGAACGTGGCCATGGCCAGGAGGATTTTTCGGGCCTGCGCCAGTACTACCAGGGGGATTCGCCGCGCCACATCGCATGGAAAGCCGCCGCGCGCGACCAGGGCCTGCTCACCAAGCAGTTCACCGGCCGCGCCGAAACGGAACTGTGGCTCGACTGGACGCGGTTGCCGCCGCAGATGGGCGTCGAGGAGCGGCTGTCCCACCTGGCACGCTGGGTGCTCGACGCTCACGCCGCGGGGCTGACCTACGGCTTGCGCATGCCTGACGCAAGCGTGGAGATGGCGGCGGGAGAAGCTCAACGCGACCGCTGCCTGGAGGTGCTGGCACTTTACGGCGGTGATTCGTGATGGGTGATTCGTAATTCGCGGTTGCGCGGAGGTCAGTCCATGGTTCGGTCGATTCACGATTCACGAATCACGATTCACGGGTTTCCAGAGTGACTGACGCGAAACAGCACATCGCCTGGCGGCACGTGCTGTGCCTGCTGCTGTCGCTCACGCTGGTGGCGGCGCCGCACGCCGCCCACCTGTCCGGGTGGACCATCGCGCTGATGGTGATGCTCATCACCTGGCGCGCATATGTCGGCTACGCCCGCCTCGCACTGCCGAATCGCTGGCTGCTGCTGCTCATTGCGCTGGCCGCCACCGTTGGCGTCTTTTTCAGCTACCGGACCATCTTCGGCCGAGACGCGGGCGTGGCGCTGCTCGTCGTCATGCTGGGACTGAAATTGCTCGAGACCCGCACGCTGCGCGACGCGATGCTGCTCAGCTTCCTCGGCTATTTCCTGGTAATCACCAATTTCCTCTATTCACAAACCATCGGTACGGCGCTCTACATGCTCGCGTGCACCGTGTTCATCACCGCGACCATGGTGAGCCTCAACTATGCCCAGGCCGAGCCGCCCTTCCGCGTCCAGCTGCGCACCGCCGGCATGCTCCTCGCGCAGTCGGTGCCGCTGATGCTGATCCTGTTCCTGCTGTTCCCCCGCGTGTCGGGTCCGCTGTGGGGCCTGCCACGCGACGCCTTTGCCGGCGTCAGCGGCCTGTCAGACACCATGACGCCGGGCAGCCTTTCCAGCCTCGTCCTGTCGGACGCGGTCGCGTTCCGGGTACGGTTCGAATCCCAGATTCCCCGGGCCAAGGATCTCTACTGGCGCGGCCCCGTGATGTGGGATTTCGACGGCCGTACCTGGTCGGTGCAATTCATTGTCTATACCGCGACCCGCATCGAGGCCGCGGGCGATCCGGTGCGGTACGAGGTAACCCTCGAGCCGCACAACCGGCGCTGGCTGTTCGCGCTCGACCTGCCCGCGGTGGTTCCGCCACGCTCGATCGTCAGCGCCGACTACCAGCTCTACTCCGTCCAGCCGGTAAACAACCGCGTGCGTTACGACATGACATCATTCCTCAACGCCCGCTTCGGCGAGATCGAGAGCCGCTACGCCCTGCACCGCGCCCTCCAGAATCCCTCCCGATCCAATCCCCGCGCGCAGGAGCTGGGGCGCGCCCTGCGCCAGAAGCATGCCGACGACGAGGGCATCATCGCTGAAATGCTCGGCATGTTCCGCAACGAGAAATTCCTCTATACGCTCGAGCCCCCGCTCCTCGGCGAGCACCCGGTCGATGAATTCCTTTTTTCCACGCGCAGCGGTTTTTGCGAGCACTTCGCGTCCGCCTTCGCGGTGGTCATGCGGGCGGCCGGCATTCCCACCCGTATCGTGACCGGCTACCAGGGCGGCGAGATCAACGCCCTGGGCAATTACCTCATCGTGCGCCAGGCCGATGCGCACGCCTGGACCGAGGTATGGCTCAAGGACCGGGGATGGATGCGGGTCGATCCGACTTCGGCGGCGGCGCCCGTGCGGTTGGACACAGGCATCTCGGCGGCCATGCCGCGCAGCAACTCGCTGCCGCTGATGGTGCGCACTCATTTCGAGTTTTTGCGCCAGGTGAGCCTCACCTGGGACTACATGGCGAACACCTGGAATCAATGGGTGCTGGGTTACACGCCGGAGCGCCAGCGCTGGCTGCTGGCGAACGCCGGGGTGGACGATGCGACGTGGGAGAAACTGGCGGCGATCCTATTTGTCCTGGCCGGAATCATCGTCGCCATGCTCACCGCGCTCGCGCTGCGCCAGTTGAAGTCGCGGGTGCGGGACCCCGTGAAGATTGCGTATCTC
>JBGQGU010000175.1:0-6716 GCA_041497655.1 Gammaproteobacteria bacterium | reverse complement strand
GGTGGCGAGATCCTGTCGGTGGTGTCGGTGGACGGCGTCAACGCCGTGAGCGGCGAAACCGCCAGCTGGAATCAGACCGGCTACGTCCTCGGGCCGTATCACGGCTTCGACATCAAGGGCTGGCGCAAAAGCCTGGAACGGGTCGCCGCGTTCTTCTTCACCGAGCATCGGAACTCGTATGCCGCGCGCACCGGCCGGCCGGACAACGTCGGCGTGATCGGGGTCGCGGTGTTCCGGCACAAGGCTGAGCCGGAGGCGCGCATCGACCAGTCCCCGCCGCGGCACGAGCCACCGGCTTCGGGCGCGCGCGAGGACAGCCCGTACCCCGCATCCGCGGATACCGCGCCGGCAGCCGGAGTGGGCCGCGCACGCCCGGCGGAGAGCGCGGCCGCGCAGCGCCATGCGCCATCCCAGCAGGCGCCGCAGAAATCGTCCTCGCTCGGCACCGGGCACGGCCGCAGCCAGGCCTCGCGCGTCACCTACGCGAGCTTCGAGCGGGCGACACCGAGCCCCGAGGAGGTGATCGCCATCCACTATGACACCTACAACAACCTCATGGCGATGGGCGTAATCCGGGCGCCGCGGATCGCGACGCCGTTTCCGGGACAGTTCGTTCCAGACCCGCGTTGACGCGGGTCTGAATAGAGAAATGAAGGGGGGTCATGGGCGTTGAACCGCGCTTAGTTTCCCGATCCGCGCGAAAATACCGCATCCTGTTCATTGGCCTTGCCCATTTATGCGCAATGCGCGGCGAGTTGCTTGCCCGCCGCGCGTTGCGCATACTGCCAACCCGTTATGACCCTGAGCGCGGAGAGCACCGATGAAACGCTCATGCTGCTTTATCGCGATGGAGACGCGGGTGCGTTCGACGCGCTCTACGCGCGTCACAAGGGCGGGCTCTACCGCTATTTGCTGCGCCAGTGCCGCAATGCGGCGGCAGCCGAGGAGCTGTTCCAGGACGTGTGGATGAACCTCATCCGGGCGCGGGCCGGCTACTCGGTCCAGGCCAAATTCACGACCTACCTCTATCGCCTCGCTCATAACCGGTTGATCGATCATTACCGAAAGAATAGCCATGTCGCCATGGTTTCTTTCGAAGCGGAAGACTGCGAGGCGATAGCGGAGCTGCCCGACGAACGCGAGCGGCCGCAGGATGAAACGCTCGACGCGAAGCGGCAGGCAGGGCGGCTGATGGAGCTGATCGCCGGCCTGCCCGAGGCGCAGCGCGAAGCTTTCCTGCTGCAGCAGGAGGGCAGCATGAGCGTGGAAGAGATCGCGCAGGCGACCGGCGTCACGCGCGAGACGGCGAAGAGTCGGCTGCGCTACGCGATGGTCAAACTGAGACAGGGCATGCTCGGATGGCGCTGAACGAACGGAATGCGGGCAATACGAGCGGGGACGCGGAACGCGACCCCCGGCTCGACCGCCTCTACCGCGGAGCCGGGCGCGATACCCCGCCGGCGCGCCTCGACGCGGCCATCCTCGCCGCGGCGCACCGGGAGGTCGGTGCGCGCCCGCGCTCCCTCACCTCGACGCTGCGCCGCTGGCACGTTCCCGTCTCGATTGCAGCGGTAGTCATAGTGAGCGTGAGCCTGGTCATCCTGCTGAGAGAGGAGGGCGGCGAGCAGATCGTGCCGGCTCCGGTCCCGGCGGTTGCGCCACCTGCTGAACAGCCTGCTGCACCGGGTAGGCAGCCGGCGCTGGCTGAAGCCGCGAGGGAGACAACGCAGCCGCAGGCTGCAGCCCCCGCACCCCCGCGTCGTGGCTCGCGGGACGATGCCAAAGCCCCGGCAGTCTTGGGCAAGCGGGCAGACAGTGCCCAGCCCGAACCCGGGCCGCCGTCGATGTCCGGCGCCGGAATTGTGGCCACGCCGGAGTCCGCCGCCAAGCCGTTGCCGCAGCCCTTCCTGGCCACGCCTCGCGTGGCCGAAGAGCGCGCAGCGCCTTCACCTGGGGATGCGGTTACGGCAGGCAAGATGGCAGGCGCTCTGTCCGTGCCAAGCGAACCACTTGTCGCCCGTTCTGCTGCGGAAGCCCCGCAGGCCAAGTCAATGGCGCGGGCCGTGCAGATGAAGCCCCCCGAGCAGGATCGGCTGCCAGTGTGGTATGGCTTCGAGAAGGAGCCACCCCAGAAATGGCTGGTGCGAATCGAAGAGCTCAAGCGGCAGGGGCGGGCGGTCGAGGCCGAAGAAATGCTAGCCGAGTTCAAGCGCCGCTTCCCCGAGCACCCCCTGCCTCCGGGTTCAAAATAAACGCGTGAGCGGCGAGGAATCGCCCGACGCAGCCGGCGACCCGCGCCCGGAACCCCCCTCGGGAGCCGGCATCGGAGGAATGCTGCAAGAGGGGCTGCGAAACCTGCGTGTTCGACCGGTATTTCGAGGCTCTAGAGCGCCACCGCGCGGCGCTTCGAAGCTGGCTGGAGCGCCACCCCGCGGCCCAGTCATGACCCCCCTACCTGCTTGGGGAGCACCCCGGGATTCAGTGAATCCAGGGGCCCCGCAGGCCCGCTGGGGACGGCACCAAATAAGCCTTCTGTTCAGCCACATAGGATCGCTACTGGATGCTTATTGCGATGCAGCATTAGAGGTCTATGGTAGAAATAAACTATTGACAAAACAACGCATACTTAGCAGAATATATGACTGCTGCATAGCAGCATTAGTGAGGCCGGGCGGGAAGAAGCAACGGGTCCAACGAAGTGATTGTGCCTAAGTCTCTCAACCACTAGAATTAGGCACCTTCCCAACAAGCTCCACAATGTATTGTGGTAAAGACTTGGCCTATTCGGAAGCGAGGAGTGCAGGTGCTGCGCCGCAGCTATACGTGGCCGGCGCAGGTAAAGTGCCGAAACAGGGGAAAGGCGGTAATCGTGCAGATAGGCAGGCTCAGTGCCGGTCGACAGGAAGGGGTGTCCTCGAGCGGATGGGGGCAGCCAAGCCGCAAGCTGGGCTCGATCCTGGTTCTGCTCGCCAGCGCGGCGGCATTGGCTCTCATGGTCATGGACCAGAGCAGCAAGGACTGGCTCGGACCGAGCGAGGCGCGCGTCTTCCCCTCGGTCCCGGTCCCTGCGGCCAGCGACGGCGAACGGCACGCCGCCGCGGACGCAGCGCTGATGCAGGGGGAGGAAAGCCAGTATCGCGCCGTGTCGGAGTTCGTGGCCAGGCGCTACCGGGTGTCCCAGGACGCGGCTTTTGATCTCGTCACTCTGGCGCACGGCGCCGGGCGCCAGCTCCAGCTCGACCCGCTGCTGATCATCGCCGTGATCGCCGTCGAGTCCCGCTTCAACCCGATCGCTGAAAGCGCGGCGGGCGCCAAGGGGCTGATGCAGATCATCCCGAAATACCACGGCGACAAGCTCGAGGAGTTCGGGGGCGAGCAAGCGGTGTTCGAACCTTCGGCCAACATCCACGTCGGCGCCAGGATCCTCAAGGAGTACCTGCGGCGCACCGGTAATCTCGGCATCGCATTGCAGATGTATGCCGGCGCGCTGGGTGACGACGAGGACCAGTACACGCGCAAGGTGCTGAATGAGAGGTACCGGCTGCAGCAGGTGATATCCCCTTCGCGGCAACGCCCCGCCGCCCCGGTTGCGGTACGAACCGCAGCCACTCGCGCAAGCTACTCCTACGTCCTGCCTTCCGAGCTCGACTGAGAGCCGCTAGGAGTTTGTCGGACTGCGCTCCGACAAACTCCTTATGCAAAACCGCTTTCACGAAAGTGGAGGCAAAAAGCAATGAGAAGTTCATTTCGAGCCTACTCGTCCGCCTTTGGGAGGCCAATAAGGGTCGTTATCCCGGGTTTCATTCGAAATCCGCAGGCGGTTTTGCTGTTAGCAGCCTGTCCGACACCTAAGTCCGACAGGCTGCTGGTCCGCAGCTGATGGTGATGGTCCGGATCGCCTGGAAGGGCGGTGAAGTAACCGCTAACTTGCAGGACACAACCACGGCAAAACAGCTACTTGCCGCGCTGCCCTGCGAAGCCCGCGCCAACACCTGGGGAGACGAGGTCTATTTCGAAGTGCCGTTCAAGGCAGTCCTCGAATCCGACGCCCAGCAGATCGTGGCGCCCGGCACAGTGTGCTTCTGGGTGCAGGGCAGCTCTCTCGCACTGCCGTTCGGGCCAACGCCGGTGTCGAAGGGCGACGAATGCCGTCTGGTTACGCGGTGCAACGTGCTGGGGAAAATCGAAGGCGATCCGCGCCAGTTGAAGCAGGTGAAGCAGGGAATGACAATCCGCGTCGAATTGATAGAGGCGTGAGGCGTGGCGACTGCATAGCGCTTTCGGCGTCGCAAATCACTCCGCTTCCGTGACACTCCGTCACTCACGCCTCTATAGCTTGTGTGAGCCGATCATCAGCCGCTTGAATACCGAATAGCGCTCGCCCACGCCGTCCTCGCTCGGCTCGCGCTTGACCGTGATCCACACGTCGGCGGGAAAGCCTGCGGCGAGCTCGGCGGTGTAAGTGCATTCGTCCACCGCGGCTACAGTCGCAGCTTCGGGCGAGGGCGCGCCGAGGTCCTCGAGAAAGTGCCGCGCCAAGGCCTCTTTCAACTGCCCGAAGGCCGCCTCGTCGATTTCCGCCACCTCTGCGATGGTGCAGCGGCGGCGGGCGCCGGCCGCGATGAAGGTGGTGTCGCAGTGGCAGCGCAGAGTGCGGTGACCGCGCGCGAGGTCGCACACCGCATAGCCGCCCGAGACCACCCACTCGCCGTCATCCGCCGCGCCACCTTCGTCGGCGAGGATCCGGGCGTCGGAGTCGTCGAGCCGCACCGCTTTCAGGAATTTCATGACCGTCGGGATGGGGGATGCGACCTCTATAATACGGGAACCCAGGCCACGCTCAGGAGAACGACATGGCGCAACAGCCGGAACTACCCAAGGACTGGCTCGAGTTCATGCAGAACATGTGGAACCCGATGTCGTTCCCCATGCCCGGCATGGGGATGCCCACCGTCAACGTCAGGGAGGTCGAAAAGAAGATCGCCGAGTTGAAGGCGGTGGAGACCTGGCTCACGATACAGGTAGGGTTCGTGCAGATGACGGTCAAGACCCTCGAAATGCAGAAGGCGGCGCTGGAATCGCTCGCCGCCGCTGCGCCGAAGGGCAAGCCGGAGGACAAAAAATAGGAGCGGGTATGAAGCCGCTCCTTTCTCGTGGCGCTTGGGCGATCAGGCCGCCAGCGTCGCCGGGTCAAAAAACGGCTTGTCCCCCTTGATCTGGGTGCGATGCATGAGCCTTCGGGAGCCGGGGTCGAAGGCATCCCTCCGATGCATCGCACAGCGGTTGTCCCACATCACGAGATCCCCGACTTTCCATTTCTGGTACCAGGCGAATTCCGGCTTGCTCGCATGGGTCCATAACCGGTTCAGCACGTCCTCGCTCTCGGCCAGCGGCAGCCCCACGATGTAGGCGTTGCGCCGGCGCCCGAGAAAGAGGGCGTTGCGGCGTGTCGCCGGATGGGTGCGGACGAGCGGGTGGACCGCACCGGGCGCCTCGCGCGGATCGGCCACGTCCTTGTACCCCTTGCGCAGATCGCCGACGCTGGTGCGGCTCGAGTCGTGCTTGCAGGATTTGCCAAGGATCGCGCGCTTCAAATCGGGGGGCAGCGTCTCGAACGCGGCATACATGTTGGAAAAGCCCGTATCGCCGCCCGCGGGCGGCACCTCCAGCGAGTAGAGCAGGCTGCCGATGGGTGTCTTCTCGTTGTACGACATATCGGTGTGCCACTCCGCCTCGTAGTGACCGAGGTTGCCGATCGGCTTGCCGTTCACCTTTATGTTCGACATCACGGTGATCTCCGGGTAGGGGTCCACATCGGTATCACCCACCGCATGGACCGGCGCCTTGTCGAGATTGCCGAAGCGGCGCGCGAAAGCGAGGAGACCGGGGTCGTCCAGCCGCTGGCCCCGGAACCGCAGGACGAGGTGCTGGTGCCAAGCCGTTTCGATCGCCTTGAATAGGGCGGGATCGAGCGGCTTCATCAAGTCCACGCCCGCCACGTCGGCGCCCAGCGCGGCCCCGGTGGGGATGACGGTGATGCGCTTGCCTTCGGGTAAGTCCATGGACGCTCTGGTACGGAATTGACGCATGCTAATGCCGCCCGGGTTGGGCTGCAAGCCGCGTGATTTCATGCGGCAGGGAGTGCATACTATTCGGTCCCGCTACCGAACGTCCACAGGAGGTAACCATGGCCACCACCACCGTACGCAAGACCGCCTACTTCAGCATGAAGACACCCAACCGCGCCGGCCAGGGAGCGCGGCTGTTGAGCGCGCTCGCCGCGCATGGCGTCAACCTGCTCGGCTTCACCGGCTTCCCCAACGCCGGGGGCGCCCAGGTGGATTTCATTCCTCACGATATTTCCAAGTTCACCAGCGCCGCCCGCAAGCTGGGCATGAAGGTGAGCAAGAGAAAAACAGTGTTCCTTGCGCGCGGCACGGACAAGGCCGGGGCATGCGCTGCGATCTGCGGCAAGCTCGCCAAGGCCGGCATCAACATGGTGGCGATGGACGCGGTCGCCGCCGGCGGGGGGCGCTTTGGCGCAATCTTCTGGGTCAAGCAGCGCGACGTGGCCCGGGCGTCGCGAGTGCTGCACGTGCGTTAGCAGCCGAGGGCTGAACCGCCGAGAACGCCGAGAAATACAGCATCAAGTAAAGAAAAGGGGGGCCCGCGGCGGCCCCCGTTTTCTTCGGAAATATGGTTTAATCACGCGCTCC
>JBGQGU010000174.1:0-6724 GCA_041497655.1 Gammaproteobacteria bacterium | reverse complement strand
GTCGTGACCCACATCCAGCGCGCGCTCGATCCCACGCTCGCCTACCGCTTCGCTTGCCGCGTCGGCATGTGCGGCTCATGTGCGATGACCGTGAACGGGCGCGCGCGCTGGACCTGCCGCACCCACGTGGACAAGGTGGCGAAAGACGGCCGCCTGGAGATCGCCCCGCTCGCCAACCTGCTGGTGGTGCGCGATCTCGTCACCGACATGGCACCTTTTTTCGACAAGTGGGCGAAGGCGCGCGGCCAGTTCCAGGGCGGAACGACGCGCAAGGACGATTTCGCGCGCGTGCCGCCGGCATCGCGCGGGCGGCAGCTGGTGGACGCTGCGGTCGAGTGCATCGGCTGCGGCGTGTGCTACAGCTCGTGCGACGTGGTTTCCTGGAACCCGGATTACCTTGGGCCCGCGGCGCTGAACCGGGCGTGGACGCTGGTGAATGACGTGCGCGACACCGGTAACCGCGCGCGGTTGAAGGCGGTGGCGGGCGACGCCGGCTGCCACGCCTGTCACACCCACATGAGCTGCACCGAGCGCTGTCCCAAGCAGCTATCGCCCACCGCGTCCATCGCCGGACTCAAACGCGCCGCAGCACTCGCGGCGCTCAAAGGAGAGCTCTGAGTGCAAAGTGCAGAGTGCAAAGTGGAATGTGAAGTCGAGGCGGGGCGAGTGGTTATGCGCTCAGCACTCAGGACTCAGCACTCATCACTCGGAACCTGCGGAGGACGTAGGTGAACACCCGAACGCAGGTTCTGTTGTGGACGGCACAGCGTATCAGCGCGGCGGTGCTGGCGGTCTGCGTGGTCGTCCACCTCGTCACCATCATCTACGCGGTGCGGAATGGCTTGTCGGCGGCGGAAATCCTCGGCCGCACGCGCGGCAGCTACGCGTGGGCCGGCTTCTACGCGATCTTCATCGCCGCCGTGGTGGTGCACGCGCCGATCGGTCTGCGCAGCGTCCTTGCGGAGACATTTAACTGGCGCGGCCGCACGCTTGAGGCGACGGTGCTGTCCGTCGCGCTCGCGACGGCCATTTGGGGCTTACGTGCCGTCTGGGCGGTGTTCATATGAAAAGCGACTTCCGCGCACGGAACCATCCCGCGTACTGGGCATTTCTGGTACACCGCCTGTCCGGAGTGCTGCTGTCGCTTTTCATTCCGCTGCATTTCTGGGCGCTGGGCCAGGCCCTGCACGGCGAGGCGAGGCTCGAGTCATTCCTGCGCTGGAGCGATCAGCCGCTGGTGAAATTCGCGGAGACGGTGTTGGTGCTGCTGCTCGCCGCGCACCTGACGGGGGGGCTGCGCCTGCTCGCGCTGGAATTCCTGGCATGGCGCGATTGGCACAAGAGCCTGCTCGCTCTGGCGGCAGGTATCGCGCTCGGAGCGGGGCTGGCGTTCCTGCTCAATCTGGTCTGAATCGGAACTCGCGGCGGGAGAGGGTCGCCAAATGGACATTCAACGCGCATTCATCTGCTCCATATTATTAATGGTTTCGGCGGCGCTGCCTGCCGGCGAAACCATAGCGCAAACTTATCCGGCGAAACCGGTGCGCGTGATCGTGCCGTTCCCGCCCGCCGGCGCCGCCGACATCGTGGCGCGCGCGATCACGCAGGAAATGAGCAAGGCATGGGGCACGCAGGTGGTGGTGGACAACCGCGCCGGTGCGGGCGGGCTGATCGGCGCCGAGCAGGCGGCGCGCGCCGTGCCCGACGGCTACACGCTGTTGTTCGCATCCGCCAGCCCGATGACGGTCAGCCCGCACCTCACGGCCAGGCCGCCGTACCACCCGCTCAAGGATTTCACGCCGATCATCCTCATCGGCTTCTCGCCGAACGTGCTGGTGGTGCATCCCTCGCTGCCCGTGCAGTCGGTGAAGGCGCTGATCGCGCTCGCCAGGGCACGGCCCGGCCAGCTCAACTACGCGTCGAACGGCGTCGGGACATTGAGCCATCTCGCCTCCGAGTTGATCAAGTTCCAGGCGGGGATCAACATGGTGCACGTCCCGTACAAGGGCGGCGCGCCGGCGATCATCGACACCGTCGCGGGGCATTGCTCGGTGTTCATCTCCGCCTATCCAACGGTGTCCGGGCAGATGCGCGCGGGGAGGCTCCGGGCGATCGCCGTAACCAGTGCCAAGCGCCTTGATCTCGCCCCCGAGCTGCCCACGGTCGCGGAGGCGCTGCCCGGCTTCGAGGCGATGCAGTGGTGGGGCGCGTACGGCCCGGTCGGCCTGCCGGCGGAGCTGGTGGCAAAGCTCAACGCCGATATCGGACGGGCGCTGCTGAGTGCCGAGGTGAAGCAACGGCTCGCCGCCGACGCGGCGGAGCCTGCGGGCGGCTCGCCGCGCGAACTCGCGGCCTATCTCAAGACCGACTACGAGCGCTGGGGAAGAGTGGTGAAGGCGTCCGGCATCCGTGCGGACTAGAAGAAAATGGACAGGATTAACAGGATTAACAAGATTTAAA
Organism: Gammaproteobacteria bacterium; assembly: GCA_041497655.1. Lineage (GTDB taxonomy): Bacteria > Pseudomonadota > Gammaproteobacteria > Burkholderiales > SG8-41 > SG8-41. The sequence continues at coordinate 4,264 of JBGQGU010000174.1, read as the reverse complement.
CAATAAAACCTGAATTCTTCTTGATCTTTGTCTTGATCTAATCCTGTAAATCTTGTAAATCCTGTCTATTTGCGGTTTCTTGGCATGCGGCGGCCCAATTTCCTGATCATCCTGATCGACGATCTCCGTTTCGACGAGTTCGGAGCGGGCGGGCATCCGTACATGAAGACCCCGCACATCGATCGTATCGCGCACGAGGGAGCGATTTTCGAGCGGGCGTTCCACACGACGCCGATCTGCTCGCCCAACCGGGCCTCCATCCTGACCGGCCAGTATGCGAGCCGCCACGGCATCATCGACAACGTCGCGCGCGATGCCGCCAGCCACCGCTTGCCCAACTATCACCTGCAGCTGCAGCGGCTGGGCTATGAGACGGCGCACGTGGGCAAGTGGCACATGGGCAACGACGGCAAGCCACGGCCCGGCTACGACTTCTGGGTGAGCTTCGACGGTCACGGCCGGATCCAGGATCCCCGATTGAACGAGCACGGCCGCTACGTCCAGCATTCCGGCTACATCACCGACATCATGAACGCGATGGCGGTCGAGTTCGTGAGCAGGAAGCGCAATCGGCCCTGGTCGCTGTTCTTTGCGCACAAGGCGGTGCACCCGGACGCCGAGCAGGCCGCGGACGGCACGATTTCGCTCGTCGGCTACCGGCCGGCCGCCCGCCACGAGAAGCTCTACGCGGGTTGCGTATTTCCGGAGAAGCCGAACATGCTTGCCCCCGCGGAGGTGGTGAAACAGAAACCGGCGTGGGCCGAGGCGTTCGCGCTCAAGCAGACGGAGCACTCGCAGGCGCTGCTCAAGGCGATCCACGCCGGCGAGCAGGAAGAGATCCGGCTGCGCGCCGCCATGATGGCCTCGGTGGACGAAGGGATCGGCATGATCTTCGAAGCGCTTGCCCGCGCCGATCAGCTCGACGACACGCTGATCCTGTTCCTCGGCGACAACGGCTACTTCTTCGGCGAGCACGGGCTCGGCCCGGAGCGCCGCTTTGCGTACGAGGAGGGAATCCGCTCCCCGTTCGTCGCGCGCTATCCGAAGCGGGTCAAGGCCGGGTCCCGGGTGCGGGACCTCGTCATCTGCCAGGACATCGCGCCCACTCTCATCCAGCTGGCCGGCGGCAAGCCGGGGCCGCAGGTCCAGGGACGCTCGTTGCTGCCGCTGTTTTCCGGAAAGCGAGCAGGGTGGCGCAAGTCAATCCTTATCGAATACTGGGCCGAAAACGCCTGGCCGTGGCTCGTCGGCATGAGCTACAAGGCGGTGAGGACCGAGCGCCACAAATACATCCGCTGGGTGAACCGCAGTCTGGACGGCGAGCTGGACGAACTCTACGATCTCGACCGGGACCCCTACGAGGTCGCCAACGTCATCAACCGGCCCGCGTATCGCGCAGTGCGCGAGCGGCTACGCCGCGAGCTCAGGCGGCTCGCAGTCGAAGCGGGTGGGTTGTAATCGTCTTGCTGGCGTGGGGGCCGTGGAGTATGGTTTGTCGGGATAGACTACAAGTCGAAAACCAGGATCAGGAGGGAATCATGCGTTTCGTAAAATGGATCGCGTTCTCGGCAGCGGCTTTTATTGCATTCGCGGCCCACGCGCAGACCTATCCCGCCAAGCCGGTGCGGGTCATCGTGCCGTTCGCGCCGGGCGGCGCGACCGACATCGTGACGCGCATCCTGGCGCAGAAGCTGACCGAGGCGTGGGGCCAGCAGATCCTCGTGGACAACCGGGCCGGCGCCGGCGGCAACATCGGCGGCGAGCTCGCGGCGAGAGCGCCCGCCGACGGCTACACGCTGTTCATGACCTCGGGCTCGATCGTCACCGCGAACCAGTACATGTACAAGAAGCTCAACTGGAACCCCGAAAAGGACCTGGTGGCGATTACCAACGTGGCGAGCGGGCCCCAGATCGTCGCAGTGCATCCCAGCTTCCGGGCGAAGAACGTCAAGGAGATGATCGCGCTCGCCAAAGCCAAACCCGGCACGATCACCTTCGGCTCGGCCGGGATTGGCACGCAAACACACCTGGCGGCGGAAAATTTCCTCTACACCGCGGGGATCGACGCGGTGCATGTCCCGTACAAAGGAGAGGGCCCGGCGCTGGTGGACCTCATCGCGGGGCAGATCATATTTCTCACGCCCAACCTCTCCGCCGCGATCGGCTACGTGCAGCAGGGCCGGCTCCGCGCCCTGGGCGTGACCAGCAAGCAGCGCTCGTCCCAGCTGAAGGATGTGCCTGCGATCGCCGAGACGCTGCCAGGCTTCGAGAACCTCGGCTGGTTCGGGCTGATGGCGCCGATCGGCACGCCGCCCGCGGTCATTGACAAGGTCTACCGCGATACGGCGAAGGCGCTGGAAGCGGCGGACATGCGCAAGCGCTTCGAAGATCTCGGAATGGCGCCGGTCGGCAACGCGCCCGCTGATTTCGCGAGAGCGATCCGCGAGGAATCGGGGCGCTGGGCCAACGTCATCCGCGCGCGCAAGCTGGAAGTGAATTAACGGCAGGATTGAGCTATTAGGACTGAGGATTGAGAGGAACCATGCGGCACCAACGCTTCAGACCCTCAATCCTCGATCCTCAATCCTCAATCCTGGGGTCGGCATGAGGATAGATTTGAAGCAAGTCGAGGAGGCGTGCAAGGAGCTCTATATACGGGCTCTGAAAATTTTGCCGCCGGATGTCAAGCAGGGCCTCGCGCGGCTCGATGCGACGGAGACCAGTGCGCGCGCCAAGAAAGTCCTCGGCACGATCATCAGGAATATCACGGTGGCGGAGGAGACGGACAATCTCACCTGCCAGGACACCGGGGTGCCGATCTACAACGTCACGATCGGACGCAACGTCGCGGTGGACGGCGTGGACCTCGAAGCCGCAATCACAAGAGGCTGCGCCCGGGCGACGAACGAGCACCCCCTGCGTTCCTCGGTCGTGCATCCGATCACCCGTGTCAACGATCAAACTTCGTGCGGCATCAGGATCCCGGCGATTCATTTCAGCTATTCCGACCGGCCGGAGGAGCTGACCATACAGATGATCCCCAAGGGCAGCGGCTCGGAGAACAATTCCTGGCTCAAGATGGCGGTGCCGGCCGAGGGGGTGGACGCGATCAAGACCTTCGTCGTCGACTGCGTGCTGGAGGCGGGCGGCAAGACCTGTCCGCCCACCATCGTCGGCGTTGGCGTGGGCGGCAGCGCCGACCTTTGCATGTCCCTCTCGAAGCTGGCGGCGATCCGCCCGCTCGGCACGCGCAGCGAGGACGCGGAAGGCGCGAAGCTCGAGGAGGAGCTTACCCGCGCGGTGAACCAGCTGGGCGTCGGCCCGCAGGGGCTGGGCGGCGATTCGACGGCGTTTGCCGTCCATGTGGAGCTCGCGGCGACTCACATCACGATGAACCCGGTGGCCGTGAACATGCAGTGCCACGCCGCGCGCCGCGCGTCGGCGACCTTCACGCCGAAGGCCATGACCTACGGTTTTTGAAGCGTGATTCGTGAGTCGTGAATCGTGAATCGAGCCGACGCTGAACCACAATTGTTGACGACGAATCACAAATCACAAATCACGAATCACGGGTTCTAAATGGCGCATTACGACTTCACGACGCCGGTGACCGAGGAGCAGGTCAGACAACTCCGAGTGAACGACACGGTCACGCTGAACGGCACGCTCTACGGCATTCGCGACGCGACACTCATTCACATGTTCGACCGCGGGCGCAGGACGCGCTTCGATCTTCGCGGCCACGCCCTGATCCACACCGCGCCCAACGTGAGATGGGTTGGAGAGACCCAGGCCGCCCCGACCGGCTACGAGCCGGTGTGCGTCGGCACTACCACCAGCGCGCGCATGGAGCGCTTCACGCACCCTCTGATGCTGGAATACGGCGCGCGCATCCTCATCGGCAAGGGCGGCCTCGGAGCGGGCTCGCTCACCGCATTCAAGGAGCTCGGCGGCGCCTATCTCGCTGTGATCGGGGGCGCCGCCGCGCTCGAGACCACCTGGGTGGAGGCGATAGAAGACGTGGATCTCGACGACCTCAATCCCGAATCGCTGTGGAAGTTCCGGGTGAGGGGCTTCGGTCCGCTGCTGGTGGCGATGGATGCACACGGCGGCAGCCTCTACACTGAGGTCAACGCTCAGGCGCGGGCGAAGCGCGCCGCGGCGCTCGCTTCTCTCGGTGTAAAGTCGAAATAGACAGGATTAACAAGATTTACAAGATTAGAAGTTTCGCCCGGTCCTGTTAATCCTGTAAATCCTGTCTATT
>JBGQGU010000173.1:0-6740 GCA_041497655.1 Gammaproteobacteria bacterium | reverse complement strand
TGTATTGGCAAGCCTCGCGACAAAGCTAGCGGCGATTCTGGCCGCAACCCCTCGTGGGCTGGCACGGTTTTGGCCCGCGGCTACCTGCTCGGCTCATGCCCGTCGCGGAGCCTGACCATGCCGCTCGTCCCGCGTCGCCAAAACCGTGACAGCGCAGCGTGTGTTTCATTATGTTAGGCGCTCTAAGGAGTTTGTCGGCCGAGAGTCCGACAAACTCCTGGCGCGAGGATGAAATTGACAATGCGCAAGCCCCTAGCAGCCTGTCGGACTTAGGCATCCGACAGGCTGCTAACAGCAAGACCGCCTGCGGATTTCGAATGAGACCCGGCATTACGACCTCGCCTCGCCTACAATGAGCACGTGAGTTGCTTGGTAATGAAATTTACACGACTGTTCGATGCTTTTTCGTGCAGGCGGTCTTGCATGAGGAGTTTGTCGGCTCTAAGTCCGATAAACTCCTAGTGATAATGATTTCCCCATTAGCAACAAAGATTTACCGGATGGGAGCCGATATGGTCCACAAGCGCCTCGTCGTCACCGGCTTCGCCCTTGCGGCCGCGTTCATCCTCGCCGGCTGCGGCAAAGACGCCCCGCAGCCGGGATCCGCGGTCCTCGTCAAGATCGGCCAGGCATCGCCGTTGACCGGTCCGCAAGCGCATCTGGGCAAGGACAACGACAACGGCGCGCGGCTGGCAATCGAGGAGCTCAACGCGAAAGGCGTGACGATTGGCGGCGCCAAAGTGAAATTCGAGCTGGTGAGCGAGGACGACCAGGCCGACCCCAAGACCGGCACCATCGTCGCGCAAAAGCTGGTGGACGCCAGGGTCGCCGGCGTCATCGGGCACCTCAACTCCGGCACCACGATCCCCGCTTCCAAGATCTACCACGACGCGGGCATACCGCAGATCTCCCCCTCGGCGACCAACCCCAAGTACACGCACCAGGGCTACAAGGGCGCGTTCCGTGTGATGGCGAACGACGTGCAGCAGGGCAAGGTTCTCGGCGAATACGCGGTGGCGAAGCTCGGCGCGAAAAAGATCGCGATCATCGACGACCGTACCGCCTACGGGCAGGGGCTCGCCGATGAGTTCGAGAAAGCGGCGAAGGCCCGCGGGGCGGTGATCGTGGGGCGCGAGTACACCACCGACAAGGCGACTGACTTTCGCTCGATCCTCACCAACGTGAAGGCCAGGCGGCCGGACCTGCTGTTCTACGGCGGCATGGACGCGCAGGCGGGGCCGATGGTGGCGCAGATGAAATCGCTGGCGATGACGGCCAGGTTTCTCGCCGGAGACGGCACCCAAAGTCTCGAGTTCATCAAGCTCGCCGGGGCGGCTGCCGATGGCGCGCTCGCCTCCTCTCCCGGCGTGCCCCTCGACAAGATGCCGGGCGGCCAGGGATTCACCGAGCGGTTCAACGCCAAGTACGGTCAGATCCAGATCTATGCGCCATACGCCTACGACGCGGTGATGACGCTGGTGGATGCCATGCAAAAAGCGAACTCTACGCAGCCGGCGAAGTACCTGCCCGAACTTGCGGGGATCAGTCACCAGGGGGTGACCGGCCCGATCGCGTTCGACGAGAAAGGCGATCTCAGGAGCGGCCCGATCACGCTCTATGTCGTGAAGGGCGGCAAGTGGGACACGCTGGAGACGGTGGGCGGTGGCGCGGCCGCGCAGAAGTAGCCCTCGCCCCAGCAGCCTGTCGGACTTGGCGCTCCGACAGGCTGCTCAATGACGTGGTGAATGCCGCGTCTCAACCGATTGACGGCACCTGCGGGTGCCGTTTTTGCGTCCAGCAGCCTGCTGGACTTGACGCCGCGACGGGCTGCTCAAGCAAAACCGCCCGAGGATCCGGCATGAGAAGTACTGGAACAAGCTATAAGTCCGACAAACTCCTAGGGACGTAGTCCGGTGGACATCTTCCTGCAGCAGCTGGTGAACGGCATCGTGCTGGGCTCGATCTACGCACTGGTCGCGCTGGGATACACCATGGTCTACGGCATTCTGGGTCTCATCAACTTCGCGCACGGCGAGGTGGTGATGATCGGCGCGATGATCGCGCTCACCGTGATCCAGTTGCTGATCGGAAGCGGGATCGCGCTGCCCGGACCGCTGATCGCCGCGCTGGGCCTGCTGATCGCGATGCCGGCGTGCATGGCCCTCGGCTACGTCATCGAGCGCGTCGCTTACCGGCCGCTGCGCGCGGCGCCGCGGCTGGCCGCCCTCATCACCGCGATTGGCGTATCCATCCTGCTGCAGAACGCGGCGATGATCCTCTGGGGACGCCAGTACCACTCGTTTCCGGCGCTGCTGCCTGCCGCCCCCCACACGCTCGCCGGCGCGACCGTGGACGACCTGCAGATCTTCATCGTGCTGCTGGCCGCCGCCATCATGGCGGGGCTGCTCGCCCTCGTGCACCGCACCCGGCTCGGGCGCGCCATGCGCGCCACCTCGCAGAACCCCGAGGTGGCAGGCTTGATGGGCGTCAACGTCAATACCGTGATCTCGATCACCTTCGTGATCGGCTCCGCGCTCGCCGCGGTGGCCGGGATCATGGTGGCCGCCTACTACGGCATCGCGCATTACTTCATGGGCTTCATGCTGGGACTGAAGGCATTCACTGCCGCGGTGCTGGGAGGCATCGGCAATCTCGCCGGCGCCATGCTGGGCGGCTTGCTGCTAGGGGTGATCGAGAGCCTCGGCGCCGGTTACATCGGGCCGCTCACCGGCGGCTTCCTCGGCAGCCACTACCAGGACGTGTTCGCGTTCGTGGTGCTGATCCTGGTGCTGGTGTTCCGGCCTTCAGGCCTGCTCGGCGAGCAGGTCACGGAGCGATCTTGATTATGTTCTTTACTGACCGCTGGCAGAAGCTCAAGCGCGATCCCCGACTGGTATGGGCCGCCACTCTCGCGCTCGTGGTCCTGCTGGTCGCGCTGCCGTTCGTCACCGACTGGGCGGTCGGCCGCACCTGGGTGCGCATTGCCGCCTTCGCGCTGCTCTACATCATGCTCGCGCTGGGCCTCAATATCGTGGTCGGCTACGCCGGGCTGCTCGACCTGGGCTACGTCGCCTTCTTCGCAGTGGGCGCCTACTTCTACGCGCTGCTCGCTTCGCCGCACTTCGACCTCCACCTGCCGTTCTGGCTGCTGCTGCCGGCCGGCGCAGCGTTCGCCTGCGTCTTCGGCGTGCTGCTCGGCGCGCCGACGCTGCGATTGCGTGGCGACTACCTCGCGATCGTCACCCTCGGCTTCGGCGAGATCATCCGCATCTTCCTGTTGAATCTCAATGCGCCGGTCAATATCACCAACGGCCCCCAGGGCGTGAACCTGATCGACCCCATCCGGCTCGGGGGCCTTTCGCTGGCGCAAACGCACACCGTCCTCGGCTTGACCTTTCCCGCGGTCTACAACTACTACTATCTCTTCCTCGCGCTCGTGACCGCCGTGATCTTTGTTTCGGTGCGGCTGGAGGATTCGCGCATCGGGCGCGCCTGGGCGGCGATCCGCGAGGACGAGGTGGCGGCGGCGGCAATGGGCATCAACACCCGCGACGTGAAGCTGCTGGCGTTCGCGATGGGCGCGAGCTTCGGCGGTGTCTCGGGGGGGCTCTTCGCCGGCTTCCAGGGCTTCGTCAGCCCCGAGAGCTTCACCATCATCGAGTCGATCATGATTCTGTGCATGGTGGTGCTGGGCGGCATGGGCCACATCCCGGGCGTGATACTCGGTGCCGTGCTGCTGGTGGTGCTGCCCGAGGCGTTGCGCTACCTGGGGCCGCTGCAACAGGTCCTCTTCGGGCGCGTGCTCGCGGACCCCGCCGACCTGCGACTGCTGGTATTCGGCCTGGCACTGATCCTGGTGATGCTGGTGCGGCCCTCCGGGCTGTGGCCTTCCGCGTTGCGCCGCCGCGAGCTCGCGGCCGGTGGCGGCCCTGCAGCGGACGGACGCGCATGACTCCGCGCGCCGGCAACGCCCCGTTGCTCGAGGCGGTCGCCATCAGCAAACGCTTCGGGGGCCTCTCCGCGCTCGCCGAGGTCTCACTCACGGTCGCGCGCGGCGAAATCTTCGGGCTGATCGGCCCCAACGGAGCCGGCAAGACGACGCTGTTCAACGTGCTGACCGGCCTTTATGCGCCGGACGCCGGCGAGTTCACGTTCGACGGTGAGCGTTTGACCGGAATGAAGCCGTATCGTGTCGCGGCCTGCGGTATCGTCCGCACCTTCCAGAACATCCGCCTCTTTGCCAACATGAGCGCGCTCGAGAACGTGATGGTGGGGCGCCACGTGCGTACCCGCGCCGGCGTGCCGGGTGCCGTGCTGCGCAGCGCCGCGACGCGCGCCGAGGAGCGGGAGATCGCGAGCCGCGCCCACGAGCTGCTCGATTACGTCGGCATCGCGGGGCGCGCCGCGCAACCCGCCTACGGCCTCGCCTACGGCGACCAGCGCCGTCTCGAGATCGCGCGCGCCCTGGCGACAGAGCCGAAGCTCCTCGCGCTCGATGAGCCCGCCGCCGGCATGAACGCGACCGAGCGGGTGGAGTTGAAGCGCCTGCTCGAACGCATCCGCGCGAGCGGCGTCACGCTGCTCCTGATCGAGCACGACGTGAGGCTCGTGATGGGGCTGTGCGACCGCGTGGCGGTGCTCGACTACGGCAGGAAAATCGCCGAGGGTGCGCCCCTCACCGTGCAGCACGACCCTGCTGTGATCGAGGCCTACCTGGGAGGCGCGCTTGCTTGAGGTGAGGGGGCTCAAGGTGTCCTACGGCGGCATCAACGCCGTCAAGGGAGTCGATCTTGACGTCGCGGAGGGCGAGCTCGTCACGCTGATCGGCGCCAACGGCGCCGGCAAGACCACGACCCTGAAGGCGCTCGCCGGGCTCCTGAGGCCCGCGGCGGGCCGCATCCACTATAATGGCGTCGATATCACGGCACGACCGGCATTCGAGCTGGTCCGGCAGGGGCTGGCGCTCGTGCCCGAGGGACGCGGCGTGTTCGGGCGCCTCACCGTAGAGGAGAACCTGGCGATGGGCGCTTACAGCCGGCGCGACCACGCGCGCATCACCAGCGACTTCGACCGCGTCTACGGGCTCCTGCCGCGGCTCGCCGAGCGGCGCCGCCAGCCCGGCGGGACGCTGTCGGGCGGCGAGCAGCAGATGCTGGCGATCGGGCGCGCGCTGATGAGCCGGCCGCGCATGTTGCTGCTCGACGAACCCAGCATGGGACTCGCGCCACTGATGGTGCAGACGATATTCGAGACCATACGCGCCATCACCGCCGAGGGCGTGACGCTGCTGCTGGTGGAGCAGAACGCCAAGCTCGCGCTCGAAACGTGCCACCGCGGCTACGTGATGGAGAGCGGCGTGATCGTGCTCGCCGACGGCGCCTCGCGCCTGCTCACCAACCCCCAGGTGCGCCAGGCCTATCTCGGCGAGTGAACCCTCGATGCCGGAGTTGAGCGCTTCCCTGCCGCTGCTCGCGCGTTCGCGGATGGCAAAGGCCGCCCGTTGGGCGCTCCTCGCCGCCGTCACCGTCGCGCTTGCGGCGATACTCGGCTATCTCTACGTCAAGACGGAGGGGGCGGACTTCAAGCGGCAGAACGAGGTGCTGGCGGCGCTGCGCGAACTTAAGGAATTCGACTCGCGCTGGGACGTGGACATCCTGCGCGTTCACACCGAGTTCGCCCCGCCCCAGGCGTTGCCGCCGGATCAGGGCGCGACGCTGGCGCGCATCCAGCGGGAACTCACTGCCGCCAGCGCGGCGCTCGGCAGCTCCGTTCTTGCGCGCGGCCTGCCCGACCTCGCCAGCGCGTTCTCCCAGAAAGCCGGGATGCTGGAGCAGTTCAGGAACGCGAATGCCGCTACCCGGCAAGCGCTCGCGCAGGTGGCGGCGTCCGACGTCGAGATCGCGGGCCTGGTCCGCGGCTCGTGGCAGGACTTCCGCGAGCGCGAGCGGCTGGTGGCCGCGGAGAGCGCCGCGGTCCAGTTGATCGCTGAGTCCCAGCGCTACTACTTCACCCCGAGCGAGGAACAGCGCAAGCTCGTCGAGACGATCCGCGCCGACCTGCGGGAGGCGGGACCGCGTCTGCCGCCGGCACTGCGCGCCGGTCTCAACCGCCTCGACGGCCGCGTGCAGCAGCTGCTCGAGGCGAAGCCCGGCGAGCAGGAATTGTTCACCAAGCTCGCGTTCGTGACCGCCGGCCCGCGCGTCGACAGCCTCACTAGCGCGTTCTCGCGCGAGCTGGAGGCCGCGCTCCTCGACCAGGAGATCTACCGCTCCTACCTCGTCGCCTACTCGGGGGCGCTGCTGATCCTGCTCGGCTACCTCGCAACGCGCCTCGTCGCAAGCTACCGGCTGCTCAACACCGCCAACGAGGAGCTGGAGCGGCGCGTCATTGAGCGCACCCGGGACCTATCGGAGGCGCTGAAGCAACTCAAGGAGTCGGAAGCGCAGCTGATCCAGTCCGAAAAGATGTCCTCGCTCGGGCAAATGGTGGCCGGGGTCGCGCATGAGATCAACACGCCGCTTGCCTACGTCAAGAACAGCCTTGGCTCGGTAAGCGGGAAGCTGCAGGAGCTCACGCGCCTCGCCGCCGAGACCGAGAAGCTGCTCGAGCTGCTGCGCTCCGGCGCGGCCAGTCCCCAGGAGCTGGAGGAGCAGTTCGCACTGACCGAGCGGCTGATCGCGCAGCTGAGGGCCCACCACGCGCTCGACGAGCTGCAGGCCCTGGCGAAGGACGGGCTCCAC
>JBGQGU010000172.1:0-6743 GCA_041497655.1 Gammaproteobacteria bacterium | reverse complement strand
GGCCGCAATCCTTGAACTATAGACCTATGTTCCGTTAGATTATCGTGATGGGTTCAATTATGGTTGACATTAAGGAATTTGCCGGTTCCGGGTCCGGCAAATTCCTAATATGAAGATATTCGGATTCGCAGGCTGGTCGGGCAGCGGCAAGACCACGCTGATCGAGAAGCTGATCCCGTTATTCGTCGCGCGCGGACTGAAGGTCTCGCTCGTCAAGCACGCCCATCACACCTTCGAAGTGGACCAGCCGGGCAAGGACTCTTACCGGCACCGCCATGCAGGGTGCACCGAAGTGCTGGTCAGCTCGTCGCGGCGCTGGGCGCTGGTGCACGAACTGCGTGGTGCGCCGGAGCCGGACTTCTCCGAACTGATCGAGCGTCTTTCGCCGTGCGATCTGGTGCTGATCGAGGGCTTCAAGCGCGAGCGTGTGCCGAAGCTGGAGGTCTATCGCGCCGCGACTGGAGAGCCGCTGCTGCATCCACAGGATCAGGATATCGTGGCGATTGCCAGCGACCGGCGGATTGATACGAAACTACCGCAGTTCGATCTCGATGACGCGCCGGGTATCGCCGGATTCATTCTGCGACACGTAAGGATCAGTTGACCGCGGTCGTATTGGAATGAAAGCGCGGCGGGCGCATAATTGTCGCCTCGTTCAATGCGGACCGGCTGCGAAGCCGGCCGGTTAACTCGGCCCCGATGATTACAGTGCTCTATTTCGCCAGGCTGCGTGAGGCGCTCGGCAAGAGCTCGGAGAGGATTGCGTTGCCTGCCGCAGTGCGCGACGTGGAAGGCCTACGCACCTTGCTGGTGGCGCGTGGCGGGGAATGGGAGCAGGAGCTGGCGCCGAGCAGGCCGGTGCGCGCGGCGGTCAATCAGGCGATGGCGGGAGGCGATACGCAGGTCGCCGACGGTGACGAGATAGCATTCTTTCCTCCCGTAACCGGTGGCTAGAGGCGTGATAAGTGATAGGTGATAAGTGATAGGTAGCTGTCGAAAGGACCTGACAGACCAAGACCACCGCGCGAGGCGGGGCCCTTATCACTCATCACTTATCACTCGTCACCTATCACTCGTTTCGTTATGACGGTCAGAATTCAAACCGCCGATTTCGATGTAAGCGCTGAGATCACCGCGTTGCGTCGGAATAACCCGAAGATCGGGGCGGTCGCGAGCTTCATCGGGGTGGTGCGCGACGTCAACGAGGACAAATCGGTCTCGGAAATGACGCTCGAGCACTATCCGGGCATGACGGAAAAGGCGATCGAAGAGATCATCGACCAAGCACGTTCCAAGTGGAACGTGCTTAATGTACTGGTCATTCATCGAGTTGGACAACTCAGGCCAATGGATCAAATCGTGCTCGTCGCCGTCGCGGGTGAGCACCGCGGCGATGCCTTCGCCGCCTGTGAATTCATCATGGACTATCTTAAGACCCGCGCGCCGTTCTGGAAGAAGGAGCAAGCAGGCGCGGGCGCACGCTGGGTCGAGGCCCGAGAGACGGACGATGTCGCGGCCGAGCGCTGGCGGTTGAAGGGTTGATTCGCCTTCGGTGGCGAAAAGCTGCCCGCTATGCAGATGAGTGACCTCCGTCGCGGAGTTTGCAGGCCCCCGTTTCCTCGGTTAGACTTTGAAACCAGGGAGATGGCATTCCTCCCCGGATTCTCTGTCAGAGATTCTTAACCGCCGCAAGGCTGATGATGCCTACAGGAGTCGCCGTGAACACGGCGGAAATGTAGGCGTCGCTTCCCGACACCCCGCCCGGACTGCGACTGCACGCATGCGAATGCGACGTGGACGTTTTGCAACGTCAACGAACGCGCGCTTGCTGGTTGAACGGCGCTTACCGCAAGCGCGTTCGCTCTGATTGGGGCAGAAGGAGCTTGGGATGACTGAAACATGGGCACTAGCAGCGTTGTGGATCGGCCTGGCGCTGGTGGCGGCGCTTTTATCCATTTACCTGCGCATTGCGAACGCACTGGGAGAGATCGTTGTCGGCATCATTGCCGGCGCGATGATCGGCAGCACCGCGCTCGGCTCCGACGCGTCATGGATCCAGTTCCTCGCGGGGGCGGCGGCGATCGTGCTTACCTTCCTCGCCGGCGCCGAACTCGATCCGGTGGTGTTCCGCGCCAAATGGAAAGAAGCCACCGCAGTGGGGCTGGTGAGCTTCGCCGCGCCGTTCCTGGTCTGCACGGGAGCTGCCTACTATCTGCTCCACTGGAATGTTCAGGCAAGCTGGCTCGCCGGTATTGCGATGTCCACGACATCGGTCGCGGTGGTGTACGCGGTGATGCTGGAATTCGGGCTCAACCGAACCGATTACGGCAAAACCGTGCTGGCGGCGTGCTTCATCACCGACCTCGGGACCGTGCTTGGTCTCGGGCTGCTGTTCGCGCCCTTTACCTACAAGACGGCGATTTTCGCTGTTGCCGCGATCACCGTCTGCCTGCTGCTGCCGCGGTTGACTCCACGGTTCTTCAGGCGGTACGGCGAGCGGCCTTCGGAGTTCGAAACCAAGTATCTGCTGCTGACACTATTCGGGCTCGGTGCGCTTGCATCGTGGGCGGACAGCGAGCCGGTGCTGCCTGCCTATGTGATCGGGATGGTGCTCGCCGGCACCGTGGGACGCGATCATGCCTTGATCCGGCGGCTGCGAACGCTCACCTTCGGCCTGCTTACGCCGTTCTATTTCCTGCGCGCCGGATCCTACGTCACGCTATCCTCGCTCATCGCAGCACCCGTTGCATTTCTGATCCTGCTGGTGTCCAAGATCGCCGCCAAGTGCGCGGGTGTCTACCCCGTCACTAAAATGTATGGTTCGCCGAACAAGGAGGCGATGTACACGACGCTGCTGATGTCTACAGGGCTTACCTTCGGCAGCATTGCAGCGCTGTTCGGGCTCACCCACGAGATCATCGACCAGGCGCAATATACGCTGCTGATCCTGGCGGTCATTGGGAGCGCGGTGGTGCCCACCCTGATTGCCAACGCATTCTTTCTGCCGCACCATTTGTTGCCCAAGGCGGAGAGCGTGTCGATCACAGCGGCGCAGGAACAGCGCCCGGCGACCCCGCCCCCGCACACGAAGACAGGAGCATGACGATGATCAACCGAATCCTGGTGGCGTATGACGGCTCCGAGCCCGCGAAAAAAGCCTTCAATTTCGCGCTCGACCTCGCGCAAAAGTATCAGGCGGAAATATGGGTGCTGGCAGTGGCTCAGCTACCAGAATTTGCCGAGGATGTTGAGACCGAGGCGATACTGGAACACTCGAACAAGTACCATCGCCGGTTGCTGGCGCAGCTCAAGCAGCAATCGATGGGCACCCAGCCTCCGGTCCATTACGAGGGTGCGGTCGGACATCCCGCCGAGCAGATCATTCGCCATGCCGAGCAGCATGGCGCGAATCTCATCGTGATGGGCCACCGCGGCAAGACCCTGTTCGAGCGCTGGCGCCTGGGATCGATTTCGCAGCGCGTGCTTCAGTACGCCCATTGCCCGGTACTCGTGGTGCGCTAGACGACTGTCGCCCGGCCGGGTGAAGGAAGCGTTTGCTTTGCCCCGTCAAGTCCACTATTGAGCCACGTGCGCGACAACGCCGCCGCAGACGGAAGAGAGGGAGCTCTGTTACAGATTGACATTCCCGGCTTCGGAACCCTCCGGCTGCAGCACTTGGTGCTGGATTACAACGGCACGCTGGCCTGCGACGGTATGCTGATCGAAGGGGTTGCCGGGCGCCTGCGACGGCTCGCGGCTAACTTCACGCTTCATGTGGTAACAGCCGATACATTCGGCAATGCACGCGCAGTGCTCAAGGACCTGCCGTGCCAGGTTGTGGTCCTCGCCCCGGAGAGTCAGGATCTGGCAAAGCTTGCCTACACCGAACGGCTTGGACGGGAGCGTACGGTCTGTGTCGGCAACGGGCGCAACGATCGCGCGATGCTCGAGGCGGCTGCGATCGGCATCGCAGTCGTTCAAGCTGAAGGTTCAGCAGCGGCGACGCTCGCCGTCGCCGACGTGGTCTGCCCGAGCATACTCGACGCGCTTGATCTGCTCGCTCATCCATTGCGTCTCGTCGCCACGTTGCGCTCGTAAACTTCGCCGCTTCATGGAGCTATCCTTTCCAAAAGTCATCACCTGCCACTCATGCGGCGCACAGCGTCGCGTGATGAGGAAAGAGGTTTTCGAAATGCCCGAGGGGGTTGCCGGCATTGCCTGGGCGAGGTGCAGAAAATGCCATCACACTTTTGTCCGCTTCCTCGGCGATAAAAGGCCGGCGGGCAAGCTGCTGGAAAGGTGGCTCGATGTCCACTGATTCATCGGAGGTCCGGGGTGGGCGGAATGTGCTGGTTGAGAAGCACATGTGCGGCGTCCCTCGTCTCGCTCGCGGTGAGACCAATCGGGCCTTCGGTTGTCTCGCTACCAATGAACTCAGTAGAATGCCTCGTAACTTTTGAGGCGCCGTCCACGAACTGAATCGGCAGACGCGCCCGCCGGGAAAAACATGCCTGAGCGCGGTGGCGGCAATCGTCGCGCGAAGAGGAGAACAATGGATCGGAAGCACGGATCGTGGCCCAGCGGCAAGCGCGTTGCCGTCGTGTTCAATGTCGCGTTCGAGGCGTGGTCCGACGGCAAGGCGCCCGGCATCAGCCCGATGGGCAATCCGCTGCCCGCGGTTCCGGGGATCGTCGACAGCATGGCGATCTCGTGGGCGGCCTACGGCGCGAGGCGCGGCATCTATCGCCTGCTGGAAGCTTTCGCGCGCCACGGCATCCACGCCAGCGTGATGACCAATGCGGTTCTCGCCGAGCGCTCGCCCGAGGCGGTGCGCGCGGTGGGCGACGGCGGCCATGAAGTGGTGTCGCACTCCTATGCGATGGACGTGATGCCCGTATTGATGTCCATGGAACAGGAACGGGCCAACATCGAGCGCTGCACCGAGCTCCTTACACGCGTTTCGGGAGTGAGCGTCAAGGGCTGGATCAGTCCCCGCGGCACCCCCAGTCCCCACACCGCGCGGTTGCTCGCCGAGGCCGATTATCTATGGTACGGCGATGTTTTCGACGATGACCTGCCGTACATCCAGAGCTTCGGAAAATCGCGCATCGTTGCGCTGCCGCTCTCGACCGATGTGAACGACATGCCGTCGATGAAATATGGCAACCCGCCGCGTGCCATGCTGGCGACTTTCGAGGAACACCTCGAACGGGTGACGAAGCATGAGCGCGGCCCGGTTATCATCGACGCCACGGTGCACGCACACATCTTTGGACGTCCGCACGGCGCCCACTATTACGAGCGCATCATGGAGATTGCGGCGCGAACGCCGGAAGTATGGGTCGCGACGCGCAGAGAAATCGCAGTCCACGCGCTAGCAACCTGTCGGACTTAGGTGTCCGACAGGCTGCTAAAAGGAGTTTGTCGGACCTAAGTCCGACAAACTCCTGGCGCTGAAGTAAACAATAGATGTCGGGTCGCAGGAGGCAGTCATGAGGACGGGTCTCGCGGGCTTGGCGGTGATACTCGGATGCGCTGTCTGTTCACCGGCGTGGGCGCAGACGAAGGACTTTCCGGTGCGGCCGGTGCGGCTGGTCGTGCCGGTGCCCCCCGGGGGCAGCCTCGATGTCATGGCACGCATCGTGAGTCCCAAGTGGGGCGAGCAGATGGGCCAGAACGTCATCATCGACTACCGGCCTGGCGCGAACACGATCGTCGGCAGCGAAAACGTCGCGCGGGCTCCGGCCGACGGCTACACGCTGCTCATCAATACGCTGCCGTTCGTGGTGAATCCTTCGCTCTATCCGAAGATGCCGTTCGATACCGAGCGCGATTTTGCGCCGGTCTCGCTGCTGGGTTCATCTGCGTTCGTGCTGGTGGTCCATCCCTCGGTTCCTGCGCAGTCAGTCAAGGCGCTGATCGCGCTTGCCAGGGCGTATCCGGGCAAGCTTAACTACTCCTCCGCAGGCAACGGCAGCAACCTGCATGTCGCGGCGGAACTCTTCAAGAACCTCACAGGCACCGACATCGTGCACGTTCCGTACGGCGGCGGGGGACCGGCGCTCATTGCGATCCTCAATGGAGAAGCCGGCGTCAGTTTTCTCTCGCTGGTGGCGGTGACCGGGCATATCGCAACAGGGCGGATGCGTGCCCTCGGTATTACCAGTGCAAAACGCTCGAAGGTCGTGCCGCAGCTTCCCACCATCGCCGAGCAAGGTGTTACCGGCTACGATTTCGGCGCCTGGTTCGGCATCTACGCGCCCGCGGCGACGCCCGCGCCAGTCATCAGGACGCTCAACGATACGATTACCCGCGCAGTGCGTGATCCGGGATTGGCCGAGCGCTTCGACAAGGAGGGTGCCGAGATTGTCGGTGGCTCCCCGGCCGTGCTCGCCGCGCACGTCAAGGCCGAACTGGCCCTGTGGGCCAAAGTGGTGAAATCGGCAGGCCTGCGCATTGACTGATATGCTCTGCGTTCCAGGCAAAACGCGAGTCGCGCCCGGTCCGCGGGATGCGCGTACGCGATCCGTGAGTGGATAACCGAAGGAAGATGACCATGCTCATGCCGATCAGGTTGAGAGGCGTCATGCAGGCCCCGGTATCGCCGATGCGGGATGACTTCAGCTTCGACGGGGACGGATTCGCGAAAATGGTGGACTTCCACGTCCGCCACGGCGCGCCCGCCATCGCCTGGCCGCATCACAAGGCGGAATCGCTCAACCTCACCATCGCGGAGCGCAAGC
>JBGQGU010000171.1:0-6823 GCA_041497655.1 Gammaproteobacteria bacterium | reverse complement strand
CCGTGAAAGCGCGTTTGAGGCTTGACCTGCGGCGTCCCCGCGATCCCCTGAGCGGGGAATTCATCGGGATGCAGCGCGAGGTGATGCGCCATCTCGCTCACTGAACGGGACGAGGAGGAGGGATCATGATGAGGCAGATCGTCGCGGCGAAAGGGGTGACGCTGGTCGGGCCGCTGCCGGAGCCGCTGCAGAACACGCTGCTTTTTGCCGGCGGCGTGTTGGAATCGAGCATGGCGCCCGCAGCGGCGCAGGCGTTCGCCGATTACATCGTTTCACCGGCGGCGCGCCAGCGGTTCCAGGCCGCCGGTTTCGAGGCGCCATGATGCGCCTGCGGTGTTGACACTGCCCCGGGCGCGACATAGAGTTTTCCACTGAAGAAAACCGCATCGGCTGCACGCAGGATCTGGCCGGATCATCGCATCAATAAAGGAGGAATCATGGATCACAGGACCCTTTCCCGCCGCAAGGCCCTTCAACTGCTGGGTGGCTCGGCGCTCGCCGCCACGCTCCCGATGCGTACCGCGCGCGCGCAGGGCGCTCCGCTCAGGTTCGGAATCCAGACCACGATCTGGGGCGCGGTGGCGATCATCGCCGAGGCGGAGAAGACGTTCGACAAGGCCGGCATTGCGGTGACGGTCAGCAAGTTCGACGCTGGGGCCGCCGCGCGCGACGCCATGATCGCCGGCCATATCGACGTCGTTTCCATCGGCGTGCCGCCGTTCCTCCTCGGGGTGGCCAAGAGTAACCTCGTCGCCATCGGCACCTCGTGCTACGCCGGGGGGACGCTCTCGCTGGTGGCGAGCAAGAAATCCGGGATCAAGGGCGTCGCAGACCTGAAAGGGAAAAAGATCGCCTCCCAGCTGGGTTCCGCGACCGACAACGGATTCCAGAACAAGATCATGCCGGCCTACGGCATCAAGAAGGGCGAATACGAGGTCATCAACGCCAAATTTGCCGAGCACGTTTCCGCCATGGCCAGCGGGGCCGTGGACGCGTTCGCCGGCGTGGAGCCCTATCCCTCGGTTGCGGAAGTGGAGGGGCTGGGTACCATACTCACGGACTACAGCAAGTACGACATCGTGCCGGTGATACTGGCGACCAACCACGCGGTCCTTGAGAGCCGCCCGGACGACCTGGTCAAGTTCATGCGCGGCTGGCAGATGGCCGCCGACCTTTATCGCAAGGACGCCAAGAAAGGCGCTAACATCGTGGGCAATTTCTTCAGGGCGCGCGGCCAGAAGATGAACGACGACGTGTTCCGCCTGGCCATGGGCCGCATGGACGTGACGACGGGCTATCGACCGGAACTCAGGAAATACCTGACCGAGGAATCCGAAACGCTGGTGAAGCAGAAGCGGCTTAACGAAGTGCCCGATATCGACCGCGCGCTCGATCAGCGGATCCTGAAGAAAATCGCTTGAGGCCGGGCTAGCAGCCTGTCGGGCTTAACGCTTCGACAGGCTGCTCAGAGCAAGACCGCCTGTGGATTTGGGATAGAGCCAAACCCAATGACTCGCTTTGGTCCATTGCTGAGGACGGCTGCGGCGTCGAAGTCGAGTCTCGGCAGTCTTTTTCCGTCGTTTTTTTACAGGCGGTTTTGCTTTAGGAATTTGTCGGATTTAGGCCCGACAAATTCCTAGGCGGTCGCGCAGGGCAGGGTAGCGTGAGGAGATTCGCCGGGGAGGCGCTCGCGATGAGCGCCCCCTTTCTGCTGCTTGCGGCTGTGTGGGAGGCCGTTGCGCTTGCGGGGATATTCCCGCCGAAGCTGTTTCCGCCGCTGGGGACGGTATTCGGCACCCTCGCCAGCCTGTCGGTCGAGGGGATTCTCTGGGCGCACACGCAGGCGACGCTGCTGCGCCTCACCCTCGGATTCCTGCTTGCCGCTGTGGTGGGCGTGGTCCTCGGCATACTCATGGGCCGCTTCCGGCTCATCGAAGACCTGTTCCTGCCCGCGGTCAGCTTCGCCTACCCGATTCCCGGACTCGCCTACGCCCCGTTGTTCGTATTGTGGTTCGGGCTGGGCGATCTGCCGGCGATCCTGCTGGTCGGCGCGGCTTCCTGTTTTGTCATCATCATCAACGCCTGGAAAGGGGTGACGGCGGTCAAACCCCTCTGGCTGCGCGCCGCGGAAGCGATGGGCGCGAACGAGCGGCAGATGTTCTGGAAGGTCATCCTGCCAGCGGCACTGCCCTACATTCTCACCGGCCTGAGGCTGGGGCTCGCGCAGGCGTGGCGCATCCTGGTCGTGGTCGAGATGCTGATGGCGGTCGAGCGCGGCCTGGGCTGGATGATCTTCGGCGCGCGGCAGTTCTTGAACACCGACGTCATGCTCGCGGGCATTATCGTCATCGGGATGGTCGGGCTGCTGCTGGAAAAACAAGGGTTCGAGCGGCTCGAGCGCTACACGGTCGTACGCTGGGGGATGCTCACGGCATGAAATCGGTCATCTCCTGGCGGACCTTCTGGCGCGGTGCGGCCGGGCTCCTGTTTCTGCTGGCGCTGTGGGAAGTGTTTGCGCGCAGCGGGCTGTTCACGCAGGCACTGACACCCCCGCTCGCGAGCATCGCGAAAGTAGGATGGCGCGTGCTCCTCGACGGCACCCTCGCGATAGGCGCTGCTTACACGCTCGGGCGGGTGCTGGTCGGTCTCGCGCTCGCCTGCCTCATCGGAATCCCGATCGGGATGCTGATGGGAAGGTTCCGCCCGGTAGAGAAGTTTTTTCTGCCGCTGGTGAGCGTTCTAATGCCGATTCCCTCGCTCGCGTGGGTCCCGCTCTTCATCCTGTGGTTCGGTATCGGTGAGGTGACGACGCTGCTCGTGGTGAGCTACGCGGCGACTTTCCCGGTGGTCTACAACGTGTGGACCGGCGTGCGCGCAATTAATCCGCTGTGGGTGCGTTCGGCGCTCGCCATGGGGGCGGGCCAGAGACAGCTCTTCCGCCGCGTGGTGCTGCCGGGCGCATCGCCCTACGTTTTTACCGGTATCCGGCTGGCCTTCGGACGGGCCTGGATCGCGGTCATCGGCGGCGAGATGCTCGCCAACCCGGCGGCGGGACTCGGCCGGGCAATCTTCGACGCCCGGGAATTCCTCGATTCCGAAGTGATGCTGGTCTCTCTCATCGCGATCGGAGTGGTCGGCATCGCGTTCGAGCGCCTGGTATTCCAGTTTATCGAGCACCGCACAGTGGCGCGCTGGGGGATGGTCGCGGCCGCCGGATCCGGACGCAGATGAAGGCCAGCACGATATTGACCGCGATCGTGGTTGCGGCGTCGGTCGCTGTGTACTTCACGCCGCCCCCCGCGGGCGTGTCCGCAGACCTGATGCACGCCGCGGCGCTCGTGGTGTTCACCATCGGGCTGTGGGCGGTGGGATCGCTGCCGGAGCACATCGTCGGGCTGCTCTTCTTCGTGCTGGCGATGGCGCTGGCGGTAGCGCCGGCGCAGGTGGTGTTCTCGGGGTTTGCCTCGGCAACTCTGTGGCTGGTGCTGGGCGGGCTGATCATCGCCGAGGCCGTGAACCGCACCGGGCTGGCGCAACGACTGGCGGGCGCGCTATTCGAGCGCTTCGCGCTGTCCTATCCGACTCTCGTCGTCGCCGTGGTGGTGGCGTGCATTGCGCTGTCATTCGTCGTGCCGGCGACCACGGGACGCGTGCTGCTGCTCGTGCCCATCGTGATGGCGCTGGCGGAGCGGGTCGGCTTCGCGCGCGGGAGTACCGGCTATAACGGCCTGTGCCTGGCTGCGATCGTCGCCACCTATCAGTGCGGAACCACAGTCTTGCCCGCCAACGCGCCGAACCTGGTGCTGGCCGGCGCGGCCGAGGCGCTCTACGGCGTGCGGATTGCCTACGCCGAGTATCTGTGGGTCCAGTTTCCGGTATTAGGCGTGCTGAAGGGCGCCGTGATCGCCGCGTTCGTGATTGGGTTGTTCCCCGCAGCGGCGCGGCCGGTCCCGGGCGAACGCGACACCGCGCCGCTCACGCCCGAGCAGCGGCGCATGGCGCTGATCCTCATCGCGGCGCTGGCGCTATGGGCGACCGACTTCCTGCACGGGATCCAGTCGGGCTGGATCGCGCTCGCGGCGGGCACCGTGTGCCTGCTGCCGCGCGTGGGCGTGATCCCGGTCACTTCGTTCCATGAAGTCAGGCTCGGGCCGTATTTCTATGTCGGGGCAACGCTGGGGCTCGGGCTGGTCATACAGAAGACCGGTTTGAGCGACGGTCTCGGCGGGCTGCTGCAGGGCGTGCTGCCGCTCGAGCGCGGCGCCGACTTCGCGAATTTCGTCAAGCTGTCGGTGCTGACAACGTTCACGGGGTTGCTCACCACCAACCCGGCGCAGCCGGCGGTGCTGGCGCCGCTCGCGGAGTACTTCGCCCAAGCGACGGGCTGGCCGCTCAAGTCCGTCCTGATGGTGATTGGGGTGGGCTTCACCACTTTCCTGCTGCCGTACCAGGTGCCGCCGGCCATGGTGGGGCTACAGGTGAGCGAGCTGCGGGTGATGACCATGCTCAGGCTGGTGTTGCCGCTCGCCGCGTTCAATCTCGTCGCGATGCTGCCGCTGCAGTACCTGTGGTGGCGGGTGATCGGCTACTTCGGCTGAGCAGCCCGCCGAACTGGATGAACGAGGTGGCGTGTGGCGATGACGTACGCGCTATGAGCGAGCGCAACTGCGGCGGGCTGCTTATCTCGAAGCGCGCGGCCTGGCGTATCCACCAAGGCCTTTTGTGAGGCCTCAATGTCGCCCGGGCCCTGCGACTACCTCGCAGGATTGAACGCGAGCGAACTCTGCGCGGAAGAGCGCGTCTGCCGCGCCCTGGCCACGGTGGTGACTACGAGCAGGTCGAGCACGCAGTAGAAAGCGCCGGCGGCGAGCGGCGGATTGATCGTCGTCAGCCCCAGCCACGGCACTTCGGCGCCCCAGGCCCAGCTGCCGAGCAAGGTGCCGTAGATCTCCATCGCCAGAGACAGCACGAACATGACCGCATAGAGCCGGGGTGCTCTTCCGAACAGCATGCACAGCAGGAACAGGACGAAAAGCAGCGCATCGAGCGTGCCGGTGCGGCTAACGAGCAGCAGGCAGATAAACGGGGTGGCCACGAGCGGCACGGCCCAGTTGATCCAGTCCTTCAGGCGCGCGGCGAGGATGGACCCGAGCATGAACAGCAGCGCGTGCCCGGGCGGGACGAACAGGGGAACGTTGGCGAGACGGTACTCGTAGAGCCCCCACGCGAGCGACAGGAAGATCTCGCCGAGCGTGGCGTAGACCACGCACGCCGTAAGGGTGAGCTGCTGGCGGGCATCGGCGCCGCGCAGCCAGTGCAGGAACAGCGCCCATACGCCGCAATTGGTAACGGTCTGGCCCCAGAACTCGAGGCGCTGATCGATTACCAGCCCCCCGGCGATGACCGCGACAATGACGATGGCGCGTGAGATTTCTGGGGCAGTCGAATTCATATGGCTGGCGCGGCACGATTTTACCAGTACGATTCCGGGCGAGCCGATCACCCGCCGCGCTCCAGCGATATAATCGCGCAAGCATTTTCATGTCGAGGGGCGCATGGACGGCACTGCCGTCGTGACCGGAGCGAGTTCGGGTATCGGTGAGGCCATTGCGCGGCACCTGCTAGACAGCGGGCGCATCGTGATTGCGCTGCAACGACGGCCGCCGCGCTTCAAGCATGAGCGGTTGTTGTCCTACACCGCGGATCTTGCCGATGCCACCGCTGCGCGCAAGGTGGCTGACGAGATCGCCGCGCGCCATCCCGTCCGCTTTCTCGTGAACAACGCCGGCGTCAACCGGCCGGGAGCACTGGAGCAGGCGACGACCGGGGACTTCGATTACACAATGGCGGTGAACGTCCGCGCTGCGATGATCCTGATCCAGGCATTCGCGCCCGGCATGCGGGCCGCCGGCTTCGGCCGCATCGTCAACATTTCCTCGCGCGCAGCCATGGGGAAGACCGGCCGGACGGTATACTCGGCGGCGAAGGCGGGACTGATCGGAATGACGCGAACGCTGTGCCTGGAGCTGGCCGGCGACGGTATCACGGTCAACGCGGTCGCGCCGGGACCGGTTGCGACCGAATTGTTCGACCGCGGCCACCCGCTGGGCGGCGACAAGCGCCAGCGCGTCATCGACAGCATCCCCGTGAAGCGGGTGGGTACCGCCGACGATGTCGCGCGGGCGGTGGTGTTCCTGCTGTCGCCCGAAAGCGGCTACATTACGGGCCAGACTCTGTTCGTCTGCGGCGGGACCAGCATCAGCGGCTCGGGCGGGGCGTGACGGGCGGCTCAGGCCCGCCAAATTCCTGATTCCGGCCGCCTAGCAGCCTGTCGGACTTAGGTGTCGGACAGGCTGCTAACAGCAAAACCGCCTGCGGATTTCGAATGAATCCCCGGATAGCGACCCTTATTGGCCTCCAAAGGGCGGACGAGTAGGCTCGAAATGAAGTTTTCATTTCTTTTGTGCCTCGATTTTGGTGCAGGCGGGGTTTTGCATAAGGAGTTTGTCGGAGCTAAGTCCGACAAACTCCTAGGGGCAGTGGGACGCACGAAAAAGGGGTGGAGGTCATCGCCCGTTGGCGCTCCGGCAGCCATCCGGCGCCGATGCGCTACCGAAAA
Organism: Gammaproteobacteria bacterium; assembly: GCA_041497655.1. GTDB lineage: Bacteria > Pseudomonadota > Gammaproteobacteria > Burkholderiales > SG8-41 > SG8-41. Next base: position 204 of record JBGQGU010000171.1, on the reverse strand, counting down.
CCATCGAAAACAGCGTTAGAAGTTTGACAACACGCGGAAAACAAACAATAATGCCCGGTTTCTTTCGGAGGGGTTCCCGAGCGGTCAAAGGGGGCAGACTGTAAATCTGTTGGCTTACGCCTTCGAAGGTTCGAATCCTTCCCCCTCCACCATCAGGATTCGCGGGTAAGCAGGGCTCAGGGATACTCGAAAGCGCCGCGGGTG
>JBGQGU010000170.1:0-6832 GCA_041497655.1 Gammaproteobacteria bacterium | reverse complement strand
GTCGAGCTGGTGGCGCATCGTGTCGAGGAGTTTGCCGGTGCGGATCGGCAGCTCGCGCACGGGCTGCTCCACGACCAGGTCTCTCACCCGGTAGCGTTCCCCGAGCAGCGTGCCGATCGCGCGCAGGATCTCCACCGCGGAAGGCCGCCAATTGGGCAGCAGCCCGACGATCTTGCCGTCGAGTGTCGCGGGCCGCGGCGCGAGCTTGTTTTGGGGGCCGCTCTCATCGAGGTAGACGGGCAGGGGCGAGACCATGGTCAGATCGAGCGATGCCATACTGTGTCCCTTTGATGATTGAAATCGTGCCAGCGATCTTAATTCGGCGCTCCCTCCAGGGTCAAGCAGCCTGTCGGACTCGGTTCCATGCATTTCCGCCTCACGCTGTAAATCGGAAAGAACTGGGTCAACAAAAAATGGCGTCGGGGTGGAGTAGTATTGGTGGTCGCGATAACGGTCGGCCCGCAGGAGAAATCGCTGCATGATTGTCCACTACCGATGCCATTTTTTATGGACTCGATGATCGAGCAACTGGCGGAGTATGCGGTCGGCCTGCGCTACAAGGATCTGACGCCGGAGGCTGTCCACGAGTGCAAGCGCAGGCTGATTGACACGCTCGGCTGCCTCGCCGGCGGGTTCGGCGCCGGGCCCTCGGTTATCGCGCGCGCGCTCGCGCGGCGCGGCCGCGGCGATCCGTCCGCGCGCATCCTGGGCACGCAGGAACGCTCCACGCCCGAGCTCGCGGCGTTCGCCAACGGCGTCATGATGCGCTATCTTGACTTCAACGACGTGTACTTCGGCAAGTCTGCGGGGCATCCGAGCGACATCTTTGCAGCCGTCCTCGCGGCGGCCGACGCGGTGCGCGCCGATGGCCGCAGCGCGATTACTGCATCCGCGCTGGCCTACGACGTATTCTGCAACTTTTCCGAATCCGTAGCGCGCGAGCAGGGCTGGGACCATACGGTATTCGGGGTGATCGCGGATGCCGCCGGCGCGGGGAAGCTCCTCAGGCTCCCGCGCGGGAAGATGGGCAACGCCATCGCGCTCGCGGTGATCCCCAATATGGCGCTCGAGCAGACGCGCACCGGTGAACTGTCCATGTGGAAGGGGTGCGCTGCCGCCAACGCTGCGCGCAACGGCATCTTTGCAGCGCAGCTCGCGCAGGAAGGCTTGAGCGGTCCCGCGCAGGCGATCGAGGGCAGATGGGGCCTGTGGCATCCTCTCGGCAGGTTCCAGTGGCAGCCGTTCGGCGGGCGTGGCGGGCCGTTCCGGGTCACGCAGACCCACATCAAGAATTTCCCGGCCGTGGTGCACGCGCAGACGCCGATCACCGTCGCGCTCGAGCTGCACGGGAAGGCCGGGCCGGAGGAGATCGAGGCGATCGCGATCGAGACCTACTGGGTGGCGGAACGCTACGTGGACCGCAGCAACGCGCTCTGGCATCCGGCGACCCGCGAGACCGCCGATCACAGCATCCCGTACTGCGTCGCCGCGGCGCTGCTCGACGGGGCCGTCACCGAGGCGAGCTTTTCCGCGCGGCGCATTCGTGATGCGCGAATTTCTGCGCTGATCGGGCGCACCACGATCCGCGAGAACCCCGCCTATACTCGACTGCATCCCGACGAGTGGCCGTGCCGCATCGAGCTCACCCTGCGCGGCGGGGAGAAGAGGACCGCGCAGGCGCGCTACTTCAAGGGGCACGCAAAACGGCCGTTGAGCGATGAGGAAGTGGAGCGCAAATTCCGCGCGCTCGCCGAGCCCCTGCTCGGCCGCCGCGGCGCGGATGCGGTGCTGGCGACGGTGTGGAAGCTGGAGCAACTTGCGGACGTGCGTGACCTGCTGAAGCTATTGAGGTTCGGCGGGAAGAAACGAAAACGAACGAAGGCATAGCGGTGGGTTCGGAGCTGCGTCAAGCCCAACCTGAAAAAGGCTACGCCCCAGGCGCAAGCGACATTGACCGAGTATTATCCCAACACTTACACTGTGTGTTCAGTGGCGGGAAAGACGCAAAAATCCTGGCTGATTTTAACTGTAGCATTTCAATCACCTGTCGTTTGCTGCCGAGCCTTGAGTTTCAGTCATAAAGTCGAAGCGACGAAGCGGAACCCAAGGCCGCGTTTTGTCCGGCTGCGGTCTGTCGTAGCGCGGGTTGTAATCGCCTCGCTTCTCCTACCTACCGTTTTCCCCCTGTCCGGCGCCAATCCCGAATGGGTGTTCGGGATCAGTTTGACAAGCCGCGAGTCGGGTGAGCGCGCCACCGCTCATCATAGTGAAGCGACCGATCACACGAACGACTATTCGGGCGTTCCCGGCGCCCCGGGCCATCCTGCCGACCACAATTGCCAACCTTGCCAGGTTCTGAAGTCCCTGGTGAGTTTCCTGCCTCAGCTTCCTTTCTCCCTGCTTTCAAGCGCGCCGCGCGCGGTCCTGTCAAGCGACCGGTCCGAGCCGCAGTGCGCGGTGCATATCGCCTCTCTCCCTCCCTCCCGCGCCCCTCCGCAAGCCGCGGTCTGAAGTTCAATCGTTCGACAGCCTGAGCCGGGCCGACCACGATCGCTACAGGATCGGGTCGAGTGCATTCCGCACCGCGGCGATGTTTGTCGCCGCCGCCTGGCGCTGTCGCAGACCGTTGACGCTCAATCAAGGAGATCCGCATGACTCAAACGACCGCGCGCGCCCCGACGCAGGGGCCGGGCGCTGCATGGGAGACGCGAAAACCATTGCGTGGGGCTTCCGCGCTCATGATGTTGGCCGCCGCACTGGCGGGAACCGGCACAGAGGACACGGCATTTGCCCACGGCATTGCGGGCAAACGATTTTTCCCGGCGACGCTCGCCACGGAAGATCCCTTCGTCGCCGACGAGCTTTCGTTTCCGACCGTCTCCAGAAGAAAAACCGCGGCAAGCGGCGATGAGCCCGCCACGCGCGAAACCATCACGTCGGTAGACTTCACCAAGCGCATCACGCCTAACTTCGGGCTTGGGTTGGGCGTGAGCTACCTGCGGCTACAGCCGGACGGCGGGGATACCACGAATGGATTCGACAATGTCGCGGCGAACCTGAAGTACCAGTTTTATAAGAACGACATGCGCGAGATCATCGTGTCGGCCGGTATTGATTGGGACATTGGCGGGACGGGCTCGAAGCGCGTCGGCGCAGAGTCGTTCAGCACGGTGACGCCGACCGTATTTTTCGGCAAGGGATTCGGCGATTTGTCTGACGGCCTGAGGTATCTGCGGCCGTTCGCGCTGACCGGGACTGCGGGCGTGGCGATACCTACGCGCTCCAGCACCACGACGGTTGACGATGCCGGCGATGCCTCGGTCGAGCAGCACTCCAACGTGCTCAAACTGGGTTTCGCTGTGGAATACAGCCTCCCGTACCTGCAGTCTTTCGTGAAGGACGTCGGCCTGCGCGAGCCGTTCAACCGGATGATCCCGCTGGTGGAGTTCTCGCTGCAGAAGCCGCTCGACCGCGGCGGCGGTGGGCTCACCGGTACGGTGAATCCCGGAGTCCTCTGGGCCGGAAGATACGTGCAATTCGGAATCGAAGCCATCATTCCCGTTAACAGCCGCACCGGGGGCAAAACGGGAGTGATGGTGCAGATGCATTTCTTCCTCGACGACATCTTCCCGAAAACCATCGGCAAGCCGCTGTTCGGCAATTGAGCATGAAGGCCGCTGCAAATATCGTCGCGCTGCTCGCCGCACTGCTATCCGCTCCGGAGGCGCACGCCCACGCGTTCCTGGACCGTGCCGCCCCGGCAGTCGGCAGCACGGTTCGCGGGCCGCCCGCGGAGGTGAAGCTCTGGTTCACGCAGGAGCTTGAGCCCGCCTTCAGCACGGTCCGGGTTCTCGACAAGAACGGCAAGCAGGTGGACAGATTGGACAAGCTGGTGGATCGCAGCGACGCGACGCTCCTAAGAGTCTCGCTGCCGCCGCTCGCGCCGGGAACCTACCGCGTGATGTGGCGCGTACTCTCGGTCGACACGCACGTAACGGAGGGTGATTTCACCTTTGAGGTGGCGCCGTGATTTCCCTGCGCGATTGCGCACCGCGAGGGTGACGATGGACGAGCTGAGGATCGCGCTACGCTTCGTCCACTTCGCTGCAGTCATCGCCCTGTTCGGCGAGTTCGCTTTTCTTCTCTGCGTAGCGCGCCCGGCTCTCCGGGAGACGGTGGAGACGATGGCGAACGAACGGCTGGCCTTGCAGCGCCGCCTCGTCCGCGCGGCTTCATGGTGCCTCGCGCTCGTTTTCGGATCGGGAGTCCTCTGGCTCGCGGCGCAGGCGGCGTCCGTGAGTGGCATGACCTTCGTTCGCGCACTGAATCGCGAAACGCTCGGTGCCGTTCTGGCGGAGACGCTGTTCGGACACGTCTGGATCGTCCGTCTCGCTCTCGCTGCGGCATTAAGCGCGGCGCTGCTTTTCCTCGGGCGCGCGGCTGACCGCCAAGATAGCAGGACGCTCGGCGCTTGCGCGTTGCTCGCGGGCGGGCTGTTGGGCTCGCTCGCTTGGGCCGGCCACGCTGTCGGCGAACAAGGGACCGACCGAATCATTCATTTGTCGGCCGATGCCGTGCATCTGATTGCCGCGGGTGCGTGGCTCGGCGCACTGCCTCCGCTCGCCTTCGTGCTTGCGCGGGCCCGGCGCGCGGCGAGCAAAGAGGCGCTCGATTTCGCCGCGCGTGCGACGCGGCGGTTTTCCAGGCTGGGTGTGGCGAGCGTGGGCGCACTCGTGCTGACCGGCGTGGCGAACGCTTGGTACACGCTGGGCAGCGTGCCGGCGCTGTTCGGCACGGACTACGGGCGGCTGCTCTTGGCGAAGCTCTTGCTCTTCGGCGCCATGGTCACGCTGGCCGCGATCAATCGCCTGCGCCTGACGCCGCGGCTTTCGAGCGTGTCCGGCGAATGTTCCGCAGAATTAGCGCTGCCTGCGCTGCGTCGGTTGGAGCGCAACGCGATTGCCGAGACTGCGCTAGGTCTCGCCGTGCTGGGAATCGTGGGCACGCTTGGCATCACCATTCCCGCGCTGCACGTACAAACCGTTTGGCCGTTTCCCTATACGCTCGACTGGGACGCGGTCGAAGCGTCCGGCGGGATTCCAGCCGCCGCTTTCGTCGCGGCGCTCGTTGCCGGCGCGCTCGTCGTATCCAGCTTGCGCGCGCGCAAACGGAAGATGACCGCGGCGGGCGTTGCTCTCTTGCTGGGAGCCGTTGCCGTATCGGCCTGGTTGCTCACGGTGCCCGCGTATCCGACCACGTATTTCCGCTCCCCCGTCCGCTTTTCGGCCGCTTCGATCGCCCGCGGCGCGCCGCTGTACGCGCAGCACTGCGCGACCTGCCACGGTGCGCTCGGCTACGGCGACGGGCCGGCGGCCATCTCGCTTCCAGTCCGCCCGGCGAATCTTACCGGGCATCTGTTCCATCACCGAGAAGGAAACCTGCTGTGGTGGCTGCAACACGGCATTGCGGGAACGCCGATGCCCGGGTTTGGCGACCGCATCAACGAGGACCGGCTCTGGGACGTCCTCAACTTCCTGCGCGCGCAGGCCGAGGCCGAAGAGGGGAAGACGATGAACGCTTCGGTCGAGCCGTGGCGCGCCATCGTCGCGCCCGACTCTACCTTTCAGATCGGCGGACAGCCGCAGGGGTCCTTGGTGCAGCAGCGTGGACACCGGGTCATCCTGCTGGTTTTCTATACGCTCCCCGCCTCGCTCGCGCGCTTGGGCGCGCTCACCGAATCCCGAAGCGAACTCGAACGCCTCGGCGTTCGCGTCATCGCCGTGCCGATGCAGGAAGCGGAGGCGATCCCGAGAGGTGCGCCCGCGATCTACGCCGCGATGCTGGCAGAGCCCGACTCGCGCATCGTCGCCGCTTACGCGGTGTATTGGCGTACAGCGAGCGGGGCACCGTCCGCGCCTGAGCACGTCGAGTTTCTGGTCGACCGTCAGGGCTATCTGCGTGCGCGCTGGATGCCTGGCCTAGAGTCGGGCTGGAATTCGATCCCGGAATTGCTGCATCAGGCAGAGGTCCTGAATCAGGAGAAGCCTCACACGCCGGCACCAGACCGCCACATGCATTGACGTTTACTTTGGCTCATTGCACGTCTCTTATCTCTTTATGAAGCCGCTCCCTAATTTGTTTCGTCGTTGCCGATTAGGCATCGTTCCCGTCTGACACTGTTTGTCAGATCAAGTCTGACCTATCACACTTTACTCATCACTCATCACCCATCACCCATCACTCCTCGCCCTTGATTCCCGCCTCCTTGATTACCTTGACCCACTTGGCATGCTCGGCTTTCATGTGGGCCGCGAGCTGCTGGGGCGTGACACCCACCGCCTCGGAACCCTCGGCGGCGATGCGCCCCGACACGTCGGGCTGGTGAAGCGCCTTGTTGGTTTCCTGGTTGAGGAAGTCGACGGTCGAGCGCGGTGTTCCCGCCGGCGCGAGCAGCGCGTACCACTGGGTGACCGCAAAACCCGGCACGCCCGCCTCGGCGACGGTGGGCAGCTCGGGCAGCGCCTTGATGCGCCTGGGTCCGGATACCGCCAGCGCCTGCAGCCGCTTGGCGCGGATGTGGCCCTGGGAGGTGATGATGCTTCCGAACATGAACTGGATGTTGCCGGCGATGAGATCGGGGTAGGCCGGGCCGATGCCCTTGTAGGGCACGTGGACCGCCTGAAATTTCGCGAGCGTCCGGAACAGCTCCGACATGAGATGGATCTGGCTGCCCTGGCCGACGGAGGCGTAGTTGAGCTTCCCGGGATTTGCCCGCGCGTACGTCACCAGCTCGGAAACCGTCTTGACGGGCAGCGTCGAGCTCGCCATCAGC